>NZ_DFME01000006.1:1075-10225 GCF_002375605.1 Hyphomonas sp. UBA3601
CACCTAACATTGATGACAAACTCTCGCGAAACAGAGCAGCTTTTCTTTGCGCAGGTATATCAGGCGCACTCAGAGACGAAACGCAAGTTGACGTGCTTGGATTGGACATCGGCGCCTATGAAGGAGAGCTTTCTGAAACCGAAGGAGACAAGAAAACCTTTCTGAGACCGGTGGTAATTGTTGCTATAAAGGTATCTGATCCCGAGGCGGGGTATTTGGCATTCCATGAGGAATTGCTTCGGGAAGTTCGCGTCGGAGGACTAGATTTCGGATTCTTTTCGAAGATGAAGGATAAAAATCCTGAGTGGATTGAACAGGAAGAGTGCAATAAGAACTATCGCTTTGTTTCCACTCACCACAACGCCGGGGAGCATGAATAATCCGTTCAATCAACCTTCAAGCTTGCTGATGATTTCCTTTAATTTTTGCATTCGTTGTTTGCGATCAGCGATAGTTTCCTTTGTTTGATCTACCGGCTTATCGCCATCTTTTTTGATAATACTAAGGTAGCCCTTTTCCATCAAATCAATGGAATCTTCCCAATGAGAAACCTGCGATTTTGCCCAACTTAAAAGGTTGCTCATTGTCTTTAGTCTCCCGAAAATCAGTGCTTCGAGTTAGGATGTTAATCAACTTTAAGTTTTGATTCAATTCTAATTTTCCCGTTTTTCCAATCCGTCTGATAGCCCCAACCCCCATACTCCCCGCATGGACGCGCAAACGGACATTCTGAAACGGGGGCTGGAACATGCCGGGCGGGCGGTGCTGGATGCGTCCGCGCTGGCGAACCTCCATCTCGGGCCGAAAGTGATCGGGCGGGGGGTGGCGCAGCGGATTTCCGGGCGGCTCAGAATGCTGGAACCGATTGTCCGCCGCCTGATCCTGGTCCTCGCGCTCAATCTGACGCTCGCCCCGGCGGCCCCGCGCGCCGCGCCCCCTGATCCGAAGCCCGAGCCGGACCTGCCCGACGGCGTCGAACTCGCCATCTTTCCGCGCCTTTATCCAAGACGGTTGAAATTGCTGCCCGCACGCCAGACGATTGAGGGCGATTTTCCGGACATTCTCCGAACCCTTTCCGGATCCGTATCCCCGCACAGGCTGATGGCCCGCATCGCGGCGCTCCGGCGCGTCATCGCAGACCCGGATGGCCATGCCCTGCGCCTCGCGCGCAATCTCAAACGCCTGCAGAAGCATGGCGAACCGCGCCCGGCGGTCGGCCCGGCGACCAGCGCCTTCCGCCTGTCGCCAGAGCTTGGCGCGATTGCGACGCTGCTGCCCGCGCAGATCAGGGCCGGGCTCGACTCCTGGGAAAGCTCTGGCTGACGCCTGCCTCACAACACAAAAAAATGCCGGAGCGCGTGGGGCGCGTCTCCGGCCAAAGGTTCTGGAGGAAATGGAGGGAAGGGGCCCTAGGCCATGGCCTGTTCGTCGACCACGAAAGGCCCGAGATCTTCATAGAAGCGGAACTGGTTGCGGCCACAGCGCTTGGCTTCGTACAGCGCCATGTCGGCGGCGTGCAGCAGCGGGCCTTCGCCCATACAGTCATACGGCGCAGCGGCAATGCCGATGGACGTGCTGATGCGGACGCGGTGGCCGGTCGACAGGCCATAAGGCTCGCTCAGCTTGCGCTTGAGCCGCAGGGCCAGGCCCTCAACGGCAAGGCGCGATGGCGATGTGCTGCAGACGATGAAGAACTCGTCCCCACCTGTGCGCACGGTCAGGTCGCTGTCGCGAACAATGGCTTTCATCCGGGCCGCCACGACTTTGAGCACTTCGTCGCCCGCGCCATGACCATATGTGTCGTTGACCGCCTTGAAGCCATCCAGGTCCAGCGCCAGGATAAAGAGCGGCGCGGTGTTTGAGGCTTCTGCGAGCATGGTCGGCAGCCGCTCTTCGAGGGCGCGCTTGTTCGCGAGATGAGTCAGGGGGTCCGAATAGGCCAATTTACGGACCTCCTCTTGCTTCTCGACCTGTGCGGTAATGTCGTTGGAGGTGCCGATATAGCCGGTGATCCGACCCTTGTCGTCAAAGCACGGCGCGCCGGCCATATCCATGTGATAGGTCTGGCCATCAACGTCCGTGAAAATTCCGCGCACACGGGCGTAACTCGCGGCCGACTGGACCGCATTGGTCATGATCTCGGAGTTTTCTTCATCGAACTGGATAATGTCGAGATAGTTGCACCCGACCAGGGAATTGCGGCCGCCCTGAAGTTTCTGGAGGAAGGTGCCCTCGGCATAGATCAGCTTGCCCTGGAGATCGGTTTCCCAGAACAGGTCTGAGGCCACGGCGGAGAAATTGGACAGGCGCTTCAGCGTTGCCTGGGCTTCGCTATGTTGCTGGTCCAGCTTCTTGAAGGCCCGGATCATGATCTTGTGGGCCGGCCAGAAGACCAGGAACACTTCCGCGACAATCGTCAGGACGAGGGCCAGGACCGTATAGGTCTGGATCGTACCCAGCCACTCGGCGCGCTTGTTGGCCTGCGCTTCGAAAGCGTCCGCCGCCTCTCCGAGCCGATTGGCGAGGGGGCCGGAAGCCTCATATTCAATTGCCTCAAGCGCCGCGGACGTATTCCGGCGGTCGACCAGAACCCAGTTCACATTGTTGATGAGCTCAAGAACCTTGGTATGAATGGAGTTTTCGCCTTCGGAATAGATCGCCTGAAGTGCGGCATCATCTTCGCCAAAGCGGATAAGTTCATAGTGAGACGTCTCGAACAATTTGATGCTGGCGCGCAAATTCTCCCGCAGCTCCGGCGATCCGTCTTCGGCGTAATCATGGGCGGCATGCGACATTTGCTGCAGCAACATGCGCTGGCTGCCGCTCATATTGATCGCGGTCGCATCATGCGCACCTTGGCGGAGGGCAGTCAGGGAAACGATGTGGCTGGCAAGGATCAGCGCCAGAACAATGCTCAGCGCGAGGATGTACCGATTCAGGTGCGACTCAAGAATTTCGCGCCCGGAATGGCGCTTCTTGTCGTGTTTGAATAGGGTGCGTCCGAATAACATGATGGGCGAACCATACCCAAACAGGGTTAGAATCGTCTTTCCGAATAAAGGAAATTTCTTACCGGCGTTTCAAATCTTGTTTACCTAGATATCAAGCTCTTCAACGAAAGCAGCGTTTTCCTGAATGAACCGGAAACGCAATTCGGCTTTCTTGCCCATCAACGTGTTTATCAGCTCCTCGGCCGGAACCTCGACATCGTCAATCGCCTCCAGAGTGACCCGCGCAAGCGTCCGCGTCGCCGGGTTCATTGTGGTTTCCTTCAGCTGAGACGGGTTCATCTCGCCGAGACCCTTGAAGCGGGTCATGTCGACTTTCTGGTTCGGTTTGAAGTGCTCTTTCATTTTCTCGGCCCGGTCGGCATCGTCCATCGCGTAGACGATCGTACCCTTGTTGGAGAGTTTGTAGAGCGGGGGCAGGGCCAGGAACAGGCGTCCGCTTTCGATAAGGCCCGGTGTCATCCGATAGAAGAAAGTGATCAGCAAGCTGGCAATGTGGGCGCCATCTACATCGGCATCCGTCATGATGATGATGCGGTCATACCGCAGATCGTCCATGTCGAACTTCTTGCCCAGCGCCGTGCCGAGCGCCAGTGAGAGATCATTGATCTCCTGATTGTTCATCATCTTGTCGAGCGAGGCGCTTTCGACATTCAGGATCTTGCCGCGCAGGGGCAGGATGGCCTGGGTCTTGCGGTCGCGGGCCTGCTTGGCGGAGCCGCCAGCCGAATCCCCCTCGACGAGGAACAGTTCGGTGCCGTCCGGCCCCTTGTTGGAGCAATCGGCCAGCTTGCCCGGCAGGCGAAGCTTCTTGGTGGCCGATTTGCGGCTGATATCCTTGGCCTTGCGGCGGCGCTGGCGTTCTTCCGCGCGCTCAACCGCCCAGCCGAGCAATTTGTCGGCTTCTTTCGGGCTACCGGCCAGCCAATGGTCAAACCGGTCGCGCACGGAGTTTTCCACCAGGCGGAACGCGGCCGTCGTCGACAGCTTGTCCTTGGTCTGACCGACAAATTCCGGACCCTTGATGAAAACAGACAAGAGCAAGCCGGAATGGCCCATGATATCTTCGGCGGTGATTTCGGAGGCTTTCTTGTTTCCGGTCAGTTCCCCGAAATTGCGTAGCCCTTTTGTGATGGCTGAGCGGAAGCCCGCTTCGTGCGTACCACCATCCGGGGTCGGAATAGTGTTGCAATAGGAGCGTGAAAATCCGTCCGCCTCGCCAAAGCCGGCGCGCGTCCAGGCAATGGCCCACTCGACCTTGCCTTCGCCGCCTTGATCAACGAGACCGGTAAAGGCTGCATCGGTGATGGTCGCCTTGTCCTTGAAGACTTCATCCAGCTGGTCTGCCAATCCGTTCGGATAGGAGAGCGTGGCTTCGGCAGGAACCTTGGAATCTTCTGGCAGCAGGGAAGGATCACAGCTCCAGCGTACTTCAACGCCTCGATAGAGATAGGCTTTTGATCGCGCCATCTGAAACAGGCGGGCCGGGCGGAAACGCATCTTTTCGCCGAAGATCTGGAAGTCCGGCTTGAACTTCACCACGGTCCCCCGGCGATTTGGCGCCGTGCCGACTTTTTTCAACTTGTCCTGCGGAATGCCGCGCGAGAAGGTCTGCCGGTACAGGATCTTGTCGCGTGCGACTTCAACTTCGACCAGTTCCGACAGCGCATTGACGACCGAAATGCCGACGCCGTGCAGGCCGCCGGCGGTCTCATAGGCCTTGTCGGAGAACTTGCCGCCCGCATGCAGTGTGGTCATGATGACTTCCAGCGCGGACTTTTTCGGGAATTTCGGGTGTGGATCAACCGGAATGCCGCGGCCATTGTCGCTCACCGCCAGGAAGCCATCGGCGTCGAGCTTGATCTCGATCCGGCTGGCATGCCCGGCCACCGCTTCATCCATGGAGTTGTCCAGCACCTCGGCAAAGAGGTGATGATAGGCGCGCTCATCCGTGCCGCCAATATACATGCCGGGGCGTTTGCGGACAGGTTCAAGGCCTTCGAGGACCTCGATATCCTTGGCGGAATAGCCGGTACTTTCTGTACTCATTTGGTCAAACAGCTTTGCTTGCTTGGCGGCTGCCATATGATGTCTCCGATAAGGGCGGGCGACTCAGTGTCGATATGGGAGAACATAAGATGACAGCCTCGATTAATACGGCGTTAACCCTGGAGAGCGGGCTTACATTCCCCAATCGGCTTGTGAAGGCGGCAATGACAGAGGGACTCGCTGATCCTCGCAACCGGGTAACTGAAAGCCATCTGACATTGTATCGCCGCTGGGCGGAAGGCGGCATAGGCGGGATGATCACAGGAAATGTCCAGATTGACCGCAATCATCTCGAACGTGCGGGAAATGTGGTCATAGACGGCAAGCCGTCAAATGAAGAGATGGATATGTTCTCGCGCTGGGCCGACGTTGGCAAATCTCATGGCGCCGCAATGATCATGCAGGTCAGCCATGCCGGACGCCAAACGCCAAAACTGATCAATCCGAGCCCCGCTGCGCCAAGTCCGGTCGCGCTGGGCTTGCCGGGCGGCCAATTCGGTCAGCCCCGCGCGATGACTTTGGACGAGATCAAAGCCGTGATCGAAGGCTTCGGCCGGGCCGCCAGCGTTGCAAAGCAGGCGGGCTTTGACGGTGTTCAGGTTCATGGCGCGCATGGCTATTTACTTTCTTCGTTCCTGTCGCCGCTGGCGAACCAGCGCCAGGATGACTATGGCGGGCCGCTGGAAAACCGCGCGCGCCTCCTCGCCGAATGCGTCAGGGAATCGCGCATTGCGGCAGGGCCGGGGTTTTCGGTTTCGGTAAAGCTCAATTCCGCAGACTTTCAGAAAGGCGGGTTCAGTTTTGAAGATTGTCTCGGCGTGATCGACATTCTGAACGAGCTTGGCGTCGACTTTGTCGAGATATCCGGGGGTAATTATGAACAGCCCCGCATGATGGACAGCGAAGGCCTGGAGCCGGTTTTTGAGCAGAATGTCCGTGAATCCACGCGCGAACGGGAGGCCTACTTCCTGAAATATGCCAAAGCAGTGCAGGCGCGCAGCCAGTTGCCACTCATGGTGACAGGCGGATTTCGCACGACCGAGGCCATGAATTCGGCGCTTGCGGAAGGGGAGGCCGACCTGATCGGTCTTGGCCGGCCGCTCTGTGTCGAGCCGGACACGCCGAAACAGCTCTTGTCCGGAGAGGTCGCTGCCGCCGCGCAATGGGAGAAAACATTGCGCCTCGGGCCGGGATGGCTGGGGCCGAATTCTCCCATCAAACTGGTGAAGGCGCTGAACGGTTTTGGCGTTATCGGCTGGTATTATGAACAGTTGCGCAGGCTTGGCGCCGGCGAGGCCCCGGATACGGGATTGGGCGTGCTTTCTGCATTCCTGGCCAATCAGAAAAATGAAAGCCGCACCGAAAAGGCCAGAAAAGCCGCAATGCCCTGATAGGAGACGGTTTCCACAGAAGAGGGAATTTCCTGAGCATCCGGTGGCTTGAACCGGCCTGCATCGCCCTCCACATCTGGTGAAACGCCCGACTCCTGCCATCATCGGCAGGTAGGGTTTCCTGAGCTGCCGCCCAGTCGGGGCTCAATTTGAAGAAGGAGGCATTGTAGATGCCAGGTATAAAGAACCTTCCGGTGTTGCCGCTTCGGGACATCGTTGTGTTTCCAGACATGGTCGCGCCCCTGTTTGTTGGGCGGGACAAGTCTGTACGGGCCCTCGAAATGATCGAAGAGGCCGACAATGAAATCATGCTGGTCGCCCAGCGCGACGCGGCCATAGACGACCCGGGCTCAGATGATGTCCACGAGGTCGGCACGATTGCCACCATTTTGCAGCTGCTCAAGCTGCCTGACGGTACGGTGAAAGTGCTGGTCGAAGGCAAGACGCGTGCGCGTCTGAACCAGCTGCACGACCGCGGCGAATATTTTGAAGCTGAAGTCGAAGCCTATGACGAGGCCCAAGGCACCGATGATGACGTGCAGGCACTCATGCGTGCCGTGCAGGAGCAGTTTGAAAATTACGTCAAGCTGAACCGCAAGATCCCGCCGGAATCCGTCACCACGATTGCTGCGCTGACCGAGCCTGGTCGTCTGGCCGATGCGGTGGCGTCGAACCTGTCTGTCAAACTCTCCGAAAAGCAGGAATTGCTCGAACTTCCCGATGCGAAAGATCGCCTCGAGAAGGTCTTCGCCCTCATGGAAGGCGAAATGGGCATGTTGCAGATGGAGCGGAAGATCAAGAACCGCGTCAAGCGGCAGATGGAGAAGACCCAGCGCGAATATTATCTGAACGAGCAGATGAAGGCGATCCAGCGCGAGCTGGGCGAGCAGGGCGGCGATGGCGCTGAGCGCGATGAGCTGGCCGACCTTGAGCAGAAGATTGCGGATGCGCCGCTGTCTGAAGAGGCACGCCTGAAGGCCGAAGCCGAGATCAAGAAGCTGCGTCAGATGTCGCCAATGTCTGCGGAATCGACTGTCGTGCGGAATTATCTCGACTGGCTGCTGGCCCTGCCTTGGGGCACGCGCAAGGAAATCGAGACCAATCTCGCCAAGGCCGAGAAGCAACTTGATGACGACCATTATGGTCTCGACAAGGTGAAAGAGCGGATCCTGGAATATCTCGCCGTGCAGAAACGCACCGGCAAGATGAAAGGACCGATCCTCTGCCTGGTGGGCCCTCCGGGCGTCGGCAAGACTTCGCTTGGCCGCTCCATCGCTGAAGCCACGGGACGCGACTTTGTGCGCGTGTCGCTGGGCGGCGTGCGGGACGAAAGCGAAATTCGTGGCCACCGCCGGACCTATATCGGCTCCATGCCGGGCCGGGTGATCCAGTCGCTGAAGAAGACCAAGACGGGCAATCCGCTCTTCCTGCTGGATGAGATCGACAAGATGGGCATGGACCATCGCGGCGATCCGGCATCTGCCTTGCTGGAAGTGCTGGACCCTGAGCAGAACTCGACGTTCAACGATCACTATCTGGAAGTCGATTACGATCTTTCTGACGTGATGTTCGTGACGACGGCGAACTCGCTCAACATGCCGCAGCCGCTTCTCGACCGGATGGAGATCATCCGCATCGCAGGCTATACCGAGGACGAGAAGGTGGAGATCACCAAACGTCACCTCATCCCGCAGGTCCGTGAAGATCACGGCCTGAAGGAAGGGGAGTGGATTGTGGCAGATGAGGCCATTCGCGACCTTGTTCGGTACTACACCCGCGAAGCCGGTGTGCGGAGCCTGAAGCGCGAAATTGCACGGCTGGCCCGCAAGACGGTCCGCATCCTGTCTGACAAGGAGGGCGAAACCCTGACGGTGACGTCGGAGAACCTTCCCGAATTCGCAGGCGTGCGGAAATTCCGCTACGGTCTCGCCGACGAGACCGACCAGCTCGGCGCGGTGACAGGCCTTGCCTGGACCGAGACCGGCGGTGACCTGCTCACCATCGAGGCGGTCAAGATGCCGGGACGCGGCAACATGAAGGTCACGGGCAACCTCCGCGACGTCATGAAAGAGTCGATCCAGGCGGCCAGCTCGCTGGTCCGATCCCGGTCTGTCATGCTCGGCATCAAGCCGACCGTGTTCAACACGACCGATATCCACGTGCACGTGCCCGATGGCGCGACGCCAAAGGATGGCCCGTCCGCGGGTGTTGCCATGACAACGGCGATTGTCTCGCTGCTGACCGGCAACCCGGTTGACCGGGAAGTGGCCATGACGGGCGAGATCAGCCTGCGGGGACGCGTCCTGCCGATTGGTGGCCTGAAAGAGAAACTGCTCGCAGCTCTGCGCGGCGGCATCAAGACGGTGCTGATCCCGGAAGAGAACGAGAAGGATCTCGAGGACATTCCGGAGAATGTGAAGACCGGCCTGAAGATTGTACCCGTTTCGGACATCAATGAAGTGCTGGCCATCGCGCTGACGCGGCCCTTGTCGCCGATAGAGTGGTCAGAAGCAGATGAAGCCGCATTGCAGGCCTCATTGTCCGGTCAGCCGGGTAATCAGGCGACCGATCCGGCCCGTCCTCACTAGGCTGAATTGAGACTTATGACAGGCGGCCGTTCAAACACTGAACGGCCGTCTTGCTTTTTCTCTCAACCCCGTGCATTTGAGCGGGATTGGGGCGGTTAGCTCAGTTGGTAGAGC
>NZ_DFME01000107.1:0-494 GCF_002375605.1 Hyphomonas sp. UBA3601
ACGAGCGCAAGCCGCGCCGCTTCAGTAGTGGCGGGATTACTTCATGAAAGAATTGGCGCCATGACAACAGACGCAACTTTCTGAGTCGCGTTCCTGCCGATCCCTTGACTAGATCATGCTTGATTCCCAGCCCACGCGACGGCCGGTCGAATATGGCCAAGTTCACATGGCCCACGCCCAGTTTCCATAGCTTGATGCTCAATGCATGCTCATTGAGTATGTTGCGCACCTTGTTCTTGAAGAGCGGAAAGGTTGTTTCGCTCAGGACATAGCCCCGTTTGTCTCCTCGTCGCCAGACCTTGGTCTGGTGCGTGTAGAGAAACTCCTGATAGTTCTGCGAAAGCGGAGCGCTCTCCCGAAACGGCTTTTCAGGACAATAGCGCGTGAATACTTCGTTTGCCGTCGAGAAACTGGTCACAGGGTAAAGCTTCTCGAATACGGATCTGGGCACCATGAAGAAGGTCGTGCACAACCATTTCCGACAGGCCTGCCCG
>NZ_DFME01000107.1:621-18094 GCF_002375605.1 Hyphomonas sp. UBA3601
TCCGACAGGCCTGCCCGCCGATACGCATTGGCTGGGCCAGCGTATCGAGCGGATCCGGATTGACTCGAGAGAATGTATCTACCCATCCCAACACGGTTTTCTGTGCTGGCAGTTGGCGGATAATGTCGGCGTCGATCGCTTCCAGCGCCTCCAGCGGCTTCGAATTGGCCAGGGCATCATTGACCATCAATACGACGTCGAACGTTTCCGGCAGCCTCGCCCGAACTTCGCGCCAGCCGCGATCCCAGCCGGTAAACTCATGAGCTGTATTATCGCCGCCGACCGCAAAGGCGCGGCATGGCCAGCCCTCAGTCGATGCTGATTGCCACTCGCGTTGTTCGTTCGCATTGTCGATCTCAACAACCGTGAACTCTATGCCTTCTCGCGCCTTAAAGAAATCTCCGAGAACCGCACGCACGCCTTTGGTTTTCTCGGGGTCGAATGTCAAGAACAGGACAAGTACCCTGAAGGCACGATCCCCTGCACCCTGCAGACGGTCGTCGTGGCTGGGCACACCATCAGCGCTCATTGAACAATACCGTGAACATACTCAACTATTCTTCGTCTCTTGAACTACCGCAGCAATCTGAGAGACGGAAATTGCCTCTTTCTCCCGAAGGCGGGCCAACACTTCCGGTAGCAGTTCCTGCGCTTGCGGTGAGAGCATGAGATGCTTGAGGAATCCTGGATTACGCCGAATGGCCAGCGTAAGCGCTTTCCTGTTCTCGAACATCAGCTTCGCCATCGCCCGGTCTTCCAGAAGAAGAGAAAGATTGTGATGAGACAAAATTGCCTGACCGAACAGTTTCCTCAGGACAGGCACACGGCGAAATGTTCCAGCAAGCAAGCGGACGAAGTTCTGCTTGACCCTGTGCTTCAGCGACGGCGTACCGCGGCGCGCGACTGGTTTCCTGGTCGCTTGGTCGATAGCGACGAGCGTTTTGCGTGTTGCCTGCAACTCGTCTTCGGAGGTCACGTTCGCCTTGGGTGCATACTCGGCCTCGCGTCCGAGTAGATCGTCGATCAGGCGGACATAAGCATCAAAGCCCAAGCTGGAATAATCATGCTGCCGGATTTCGGACTGACGTGCAGGCAGATTGTCGAGCACATCGGAGATAATGGGCGCAAGCTCTTCTGGCTCGTCCATTGACGCATAAATCAGCTTGTCCCCGCTGACCTCTCTCAACACAGGAAGATCGTACACGACACACGGCACGCCACAATAGAGCGCCTCGACCGGTGGATACCCGAACCCCTCGAACCTCGACAGAAAGAGCATCAAATCTGCTTCGTATAGCAGTTTGAACTTCTCGACATCAGTCACACGATGCTGGAAGCGGACCTCCACATCGTGCTCTTCGCCCCATGTATGGTAAGCAGAAGCAACGGATTCATCCATCGTCGCTGTGCCGACAATAAATGTCAGCCGACATCCCGACAGGGCGGGTCCGGCATGATCGAGCAATTCCATGCCACCCTTGTATCCGAAAGCGCCGCCAAAACGCGTGATACAGATGACAGATCGGCGATCCTCGGACTTTACCGCAAGGGATTTGGCTTCTGCAGCGGCCAGGTCATTGATGGGTGGGTTGATGTGGTGAAAGCGGGCGCCTGTACCTGCAAAATACTCTTCCGCATGCGTCTCACCTTCCAGTGTCGACGCGAGAACCACATCCAAATGCGGCCCAATAGCCTTCCATGCGTCCCACGGCTTCTGGTTTGTGCCGTGCTCTGCCGTCTTCGCAATCCAGTTCGGGGTCTCGAAACTCAGCATTCCGAGCTTCGCCTTGTTTGCAACGGAAATGTCCAGCGCCCGCCGGAACACTTTCACTGGCGGATGCTTGTGCGGAATAATCCAGACAAAATCCCATGGCCCATCGGGCGTGTCCGAAAAATCCCGCGTCAGTCGCAACACAAACCGATCTCCGAAGTCGAAATCTTCGAAGTCGTCAATGAAGATCGGCGTATTGTTCGTCCAAAACGTGACCTGATGACCAAGCGCCGCAAACGCCTGTGCCATCATCCATGCATGGTAGCGCCCACCTGAATAGGCGCCTTGAGGCATGATGCTGCAAATAAGGATTTTCATGCCAGCCCCTGAACAAGCACGTGCGGACAAGTCTACTCTTCAGCCGACTTTTTCTTGCGCCGAAGCCAGATACTGGCCCCCTGGTTCTTCAGGCACAATGGCATGCGCTCCTCGAAGAACTCGCGGTGGAACCTCTGCATGAATGTATTCGTGTAGACGATTTCGAAGTCGCTGTTGAATTCGAGAAACGCCCGAAGGAGATAGGTCTCCGTCCACCAGCGGCCCTGATACACCCAATGCTCGGGATATTCGAACGGATAGTGGATGTCGTGGAAATGGACGTACACCCCCTCATTGATGTGCGGGAGTATCTCGAAGAACATGTGGTTCACATCACTGCCCACGCGAGAGACGTGCGTCGAATCGACAAACAGAATGTCGTTTTCCTGCAGCGAGGTGAAGACTTCGATATCGACATCCTGAACCCGCTTTTCGATGATTTCACGGGTCTCGAGATCGGACGGACGCACCAGCGACTTCAACAATTGCGGATACGGTTCAACGAAACGGATATCGATATCACCATTGAAGAACGCGTCATTGGTATCGAGCATACAGCACGAGGAATACCCGGACCCGACCTCAACGATGCGCTTGGGTTTGACGCGGCGCATCATGCTGTAAAGCGAGATGGCATCGGAGTAGGAGTAGCCCCCATTCAGGAAGCCGTAGCGCATCTTGTCAGAAGGCTCGTCGCCAAATGGAATATCGTCATAGAAGGACGCAAACTCTTCAAGCACGGCCAATTGCTTGTCTTCGTTCAGGCCGATGCCCGGCAGGGTACGCCGATCACGATTGAAGATTCGCTCTTCGTCGGCCTTGATGTCTTCAATGTTGGCGACCGGAGAATAGAAATGCCCAAGTGCGCGCCATAGCGGGCTCTTCTCGTCATCGGCACCGACCTTGTTGATCTTGTCTTTCAACGAGCGGACTATCTTTTTCAATGCAGCATTTTCCTTCTGCAGCACTTCAAGTTCATCCTTGTTGTCTTGTACATCCGTCACTGGATTACCCCACTTGGTTCAAGCCTCAGGAACGTGCGCTTGCCATCATCTCGTCGAGCAGGATGGCAGCACTTTTTCCTATACGTGTCGTCTCATAGTCTTCGCGCGCTTTGCGGCGAGCAGCAATTGCAAAAGCTGCTTTTGCCGCGTCATTCGCCAGTATGCTTCGAACGGCGTCGGCCATGTCAGCTGCGCTGAAATCATCCAGCACAATCCCGGCATCATCCAGCACGAATTCGGCCGCGCCGCCTGAACCCTTGAAACAGATAATCGGCGCGCCAAACGCAGCCATTTCCATGACCGAGCGTGGAAAGGGGTCATCGCGCGATGTCATCAATCCAATTTCAAACAGTTTCAAATATGGATAGGGGTTCTTGCGCGCGCCCGGGAAGACGACCCGACCGGAAAATCCCGCATCTTCCACTTTCTTCAACATATCCTGCCGCATACCGCCATCACCGATCCAGACGAAGTAGACGGGCCGTCCCTTCGGTTCGGAACGCAGGACATCCAGGGCGGTATCGACGAAGTAATCGACCCCCTTCCGGCTATCGACTGACCCCAGACCGCCAATGATCACAGCATCTTCAGGCAGCGCGAGTTCCTTGCGCATCTCGCCGACGGTCAGATCTTCAGCCTTCTTGTCGAAAACTTCCGGCTCCATGGAGCCGGGCACGATCCCGATGCGCTCATGTGCGATGGAGAATGTATCTTTCAGATAATTCCGAACAAATTCGGAAACGGCGAAATATTTGTAATCCGGCTGCTTGAACGCATTCAATTGCACCTGATTGTACAGCGCGATCGTCGTCCATAATTCCCGCACATGGATAAGCGTCGGTGCCTTCATGCCTAGCTTGGCCAGCAAGTCCCCGTTCACAGTCGTGTTGGAATACACAAGATCAGGCTTGAACTGACGCAGTTTCAGCCGCAGGCGCTGTTCATGTCGCCACTGGCGGAATTTTCGCCGCCGAACGTCTTCTGGCAGAGGCGGTCGTTTCGCCCCTTCCGGGCGCATATCGGCCGGATCCAGAAAATGCTGGTAGTAGACATGAGTTGGCGCGAGTTTTTCAAACTCACTGCGCAGCGGACCTTCCTTGCGCATCAGAACCTGGAATTCCCAGTCCCGATTGGCGGCAAAATGCTTCATCAGCGTAAGCAGGCTTATGGGCGCGCCACTCATCGTGCCGTGATGCGATATGAACAGGATGCGTTTCTTTTCGGTCATGTCTACTTTTTGAAAATGCTGTCAAAATCGGTTCGGGGAAATGCATCAAGGAAGCTGTTGACGCCGGCATTGTAGATTTCGCGGCCAGCCTGCTTGTAGGCGTCGGCGGCCACTTCATAAGCCTTGTCCTGAAGTGAGGTGTTTGGCACGCCGATCACGTCTCCGATCTGGTAATAATCGGGGTTCATGTGGCACTGCCGAACGAGTTCGTAGTTCTCCTTGGTCACCTCGATCTTGCCGGGTGGAAAATTCTTGGCCAGCGCACCATAACTGTGATCGACGCCAATCAGGTAGACCGGATTGCAGCCCAGATAGTAGGCCAGCTGCAACGCGATGTAAGTGATGGTCGAGCCCAGATACACGATGTTGGAAAAGTCACGGGAGAACTGGATTCCCATTTCGTCGAAATAGTACGGGTCGCCCCGGCGCGCGTTGAAAAACAGCGTGTCGTCGAAATTCTTGAAACAGTACGCGTTGTAGATCGCCGCCATTTTGGTCGGCCCCACAACATTGTGGATTTCCTTGCGGCGCAACTCGGTCTGCTCTGTATCTTCGAACAGGAGATATTTGGTGTGGAAGCCCCACTCGTCGAACATCTGGTAGATGCCATTGGCCCCGAACGTGATCTGGTCTCGCAGCGGCGTCAGGTCCATTTCCTTCAGGCTCGGACCATTCCCGATAATGAATCCCGGCTTGCCCTGGTGCTTGTTGCGCATGTGGCGCAGCGTGGTCTGGAATCCCGGCCGGCGATAAAACCCGAACTTGCCAGCGCCGTTACGGCCCGGCTTGATCTGGTCAAAGAAATTCATACGCGCCCGCACGAGACGCAAATAGCCGGCGGCCTTTTCCTTTTCAGGAAACCTGTTGGTCCAAACAATCATCTAGGGCGTCCCTAACTTCAACTTTGTTCCCTGCAGCCGGGAACCTTCACTTGCGTACATGAATCGATCTTTGAAATGCGGATTCAGTCCCGCCCCCCAATTATACCTAATACTTCCGGATGGTTTTTGAGAGCTCTGGATACGACCATCTGAGCGCCATCAAGAGTAAGATGCGACCCATCCCAAACAGCCAACTGACGATCATTCATGAAAAAATCGCACATATTTTCAGAACATAACGTCTCAACTCGCGAAATATATTTTACGTCGGGAATCGCCTGAATTCGAGCTCTCGACAAATCGTCCTGACGCGCCGCACTTCTGTAAAAGCGCTCGTACGCCAATCTGTTTATATCATCGACGGTACTACCCGACCTGATCAAATCCAGAGCTTCAGCATGAAATTTTGACGTAAAACTCACGCTGCGCCCCATGAAGATGATCGGCAAAGCTTCACCAGCCTGATTCTTGCGTCTCAGCAGCGCAACGAAATCTTCAATCCCATCCATGTCCTCTGCAACGCACCAATTGGCGATGAAGAGAATATCCGCTGTCTTCAACATATCATTTGCCGTCAGCTCAGATAGCGGCTTGGCGCATTTCGTGCCTTTCCAAGATTCAGGAGATTGGGTCGACATGACCCAACAAGCTTCTTCGACATGCTGCATTCGGATTTCGTGTGTCGCCGACAATAGCTGCGACAATCCATTTGAGATGTCTCGCGCATGACTGTCGCCGATAACGAGAATTCTTGGCTTTTCACTCGAGAAGTGAGCCTTCCGCGTATTTTGGTTGCTATAGGCAACCGTTTGCACCTGAAGCTCTTTCAAATCCAGGATATCCATATTGGCGGCCGGACCGTAACGCCATGACCAACCTGTATTCGCCCACATGCTTGCGCCCGAATACATCGCAACGGCAGCACAACCGAGACAAACGGCAGCGAATGCTCCTCCCGATAGCGTGTTGCCATCCACCTTCTCAGGTCTGCGGTACGGCTTCTCTATAAAGAAGTACATCGCCACAGCAGCGCCGATCGAAACCGCGCAGATGGCCACGCCTTCAAGAACAGAGATTGGGACGCGCTTCTGATACTGATAAAAAACAAAAACCGGCCAATGAACCAGGTAAAGCGAATAGCTGATCAGGCCAATTCCCACCGACAGCCGATTTCGGAGAAGTGCTCCCACAAGCCCAGCCTTGTCCCCACTATAAATAATGAGGACGGTGCCGACACAGGGCAGAAGGGCGTTGTAGCTCGGGAACAGCGTGTCTTCCGTGTAAACCAGAACACTGTAGGAAATCATCACGAGTCCTATGAGCGTTGCCGCTGCATGGAAGAGTGCGCTTCCCGGACGCTTTCGGACACCCCAGACAAGAACACCGCCTATTACAAATTCGAATACCCGGAACGGTGTCAGGAAGAAGATAGATGCACGTTCTTCACTGAACCAACCCGTCGTAAACGGCAAAGCCTGATTGAGAACGCGACTATCTTGAGAGGCGACATCCAAATTCAAGAGGAAGCTCAACAGTCCTAACGCAATCAAGACTGCGAAGGTCCAGCGAGTTCCGGTCTTCTTCAGGAGAAGAACCAGGATGGCCGGCCAGAAGATATAGTACTGCTCTTCAACACTGAGAGACCACGTATGGAGCAACGGCTTTATCTGCGCATCGACGTCGAAGTAGCCGCTCTCATTCCAAAAGAATATGTTTGACAAGCTCGCGACCGCATGAATTAGCGCACCGCCAAATCGCTCCAAATCCGTCGGCGAAAACCAGATCACCGCAGCGATGCTCGTCACAAACAAGGTCGCAAACATGGCTGGGAACAGCCGTCTGGCACGTCTCATATAAAATCTGGAAAACCGAAATTCGCCTGTGGCCTCAAATTCATTGTAGATCAGCCGCGTGATAAGGAATCCACTGATCACAAAGAATACGTCCACCCCAACGAATCCGCCAGCAAACGTGGAGAACCCTACGTGGTAAAATAGAACACTTAGGACAGCGATCGCCCTTAGACCGTCAATATCGGGTCGGTATTGCGACGTGCTTTCGCTGGCTCGCGCCGGGTGCGGTTCCGCAGTCAAATCAGCCCCCCAAATGACAATCTACATGATTCACAGCACACGGCACCGAGTATCTCACCCTGCATCGGGCACGTCAGTGGCGCCTGCTCCGACTTGCGAACCAGTTTTGCGAAACCCGATATACGCAACTGTGGCCACCTCTACCTTGGATCAACGCCCCCAAACCTGTCTGAGGTCAGAGCCCATTCCGGCCAGCGTTAAGGCGTGTCACTGAGTTAATCAAGTACGCCTCCCAGCAGCCCAGAAATTCGCTCAAAGGTGACAATTTTTGACCAGATACTCAGGAGCCAAAGGTACCCGCAACGGCAATTCCAGTTCACAAGCAGGCGAGCCTGAACCGTCCCTGCATTGCCGCCAGGAACCAATCGGGGTAGACGAGCGCGAAGCCGAAGTGAGAAGCGGGACGACAGGATGAGTGCCTTCGAAAAGGTCGAACACACTGCGCCGCCACCGGCCTCCCCCCGTAGTGTCGGATACACATTCGCAGCCGTTTCCGCGATCGCGGCCGTCCTGCTGCGCAACCATGTTCAGCTATCATTGGCCCTAGCGGGCGCAGCCCTGTTGTTTGCGCTCGTCGCCTTCGTCGCGCCGCGTTGGCTGAAGGGACTCGCATATTTGTGGGGCTTGCTTGCACTGGGTCTGGCCAAGATCGTCAACCCGCTTGTGATGGGCATCATGTACTACGGCTTCATTACGCCCTACGGCCTGCTCTTGCGTATGGGGCGCGATCCATTGCGCATTCACAAGAGGCCCCAAACCGGCTCATACTGGTGCGAATCGACGGATCCTCAGGACCGGGCCGCAATGGAGAGACAGTTCTGAGATGAAAGAGATTCTGAAAGAGCTGGCGTTGTACTTTTCGCAACGCAGGAAATTCTGGTTGTTGCCTGTATTCCTGTTCGTTTTGCTGATTGGCGGGGCGCTGGTGTTTGCACAAGGCTCACCATTAGCCCCGTTCATCTACTCCCTGTTCTAAGTGATGCCGACTTATATCCTGGGCATTTCAGCCTACTTCCATGACAGCGCGGCCGTTCTGCTGTGTGACGGCAAGATCGTCGCAGCCGCCCAGGAAGAACGTTTCACCCGGGTCAAACATGATGCCGGCTTTCCGTCAAATGCGACGCGCTATTGTCTCGACGAAGCGGGCATCGAACTCAGCGACGTGCAACACATCGCCTATTTCGAGAAACCGCTGCTCAAGTTTGAACGCCTGATCGAGACCTACCTGACCAGCGCGCCGCGCGGTCGCAAGACATTTGCGATCGCCATGCCGAGCTGGATCAAGGGAAAGCTCTTCCAGAAGTCGAACATGGCAAAGATATTCCGGGATGATTTCAATGATCCTGATGCGGGCAACCGCATGGTGTTTGCCCAGCATCATGACAGTCACGCGGCATCGGCATTTTATCCCTCGCCTTTCGACGA
Organism: Hyphomonas sp. UBA3601; assembly: GCF_002375605.1. Classification (NCBI taxonomy): domain Bacteria; kingdom Pseudomonadati; phylum Pseudomonadota; class Alphaproteobacteria; order Hyphomonadales; family Hyphomonadaceae; genus Hyphomonas; species Hyphomonas sp. UBA3601. The sequence continues at coordinate 9,342 of NZ_DFME01000107.1, forward strand.
AGCGATTGTCCTGACAATGGACGGGGTCGGCGAATGGGCCACCACGTCGGTCTCTGTCGGCAGAGGCAAGGAATTACAGCGCATTCGGGAGATCCGCTTCCCACACTCATTGGGCCTGCTCTATTCCGCGCTCACGGGGTATCTCGGTTTCAAGGTCAATTCCGGCGAATACAAGGTTATGGGGCTCGCACCATATGGCGAGCCGCGATTTGCAGACCTCATGGAAGAGAAGCTGATCTCCATTGCCGATGATGGCAGCTTCTGGCTGGACATGCGCTATTTCGACTATGTCACCGGCCTGCGAATGACCAACAAGGCTTTCCATGACCTGTTTGGTGAGCCTGCGCGCACGTCTGAGAGCCAGCTGACGCAGTTCCACTTCGACATGGCTGCATCGATCCAGAAAGTGACAGAGAATGTGATGCTGCGCATGACCCGCGCGCTACACGCTGAGTTCGCTATCGACAATCTCTGCATGGCCGGCGGCGTCGCCCTCAATTGTGTTGCCAATGGCAAAATCCTGCGGGACGGCCACTTCAAGAATATCTGGGTCCAGCCCGCAGCAGGTGATGCCGGCGGCGCGCTCGGCGCGGCCTTGCTGGCCCACCATCGTTATCTGGACACCGATCGCCTCCTGACGGGTGACGGCGATGCCATGAGCGGCGCCTATCTCGGCCCGGACTATTCGCAGGAAGATATCAACGCAGCCTTGACCTCAGCCGGCGCTGCATTCGAGGTCGTGGACGAGGACACGATGATCCAAACCACCGCCAAAGCGCTGGATAGCGGTATGGCAATTGGCTGGTTTCAGGGGCGTATGGAATTTGGCCCTCGCGCATTGGGCGGCCGGTCGATCATTGCCGACCCACGAAATCCCGAAACCCAGCGCAACCTGAACCTGAAGATCAAGTTTCGCGAAAGTTTCCGCCCCTTTGCCCCGTCCGTACTGGCCGAAGATGCAGCAGACTATTTCGACCTGAGCAGCGACAGTCCATACATGCTGCTCGTCGCGGATGTTGTCGATCGACTGCGCGTACAGCCTGAGTCAGACAGCTCCTCCAAACAGGGCACCGATCGCGTGAACGACATCCGCTCGACGCTCCCGGCAATAACCCATCTTGATTATTCCGCGCGCGTGCAAACGGTGCATGCCGAGACGAACCCGCTCTACCACAAGCTGCTCAGCGCGTTTAAGCAAAGGACCGGCTGCGCAGTTGTTGTGAACACCAGTTTCAATGTTCGCGGGGAGCCCATTGTGGAATCTCCTGGCGACGCATTCCGCTGCCTGATGGGAACGGAGATGGATCTACTGGTCTGCGGCCGCGCCATACTGCGCAAGTCGGATCAGGATCCTGCCCTCGTGCTTGACTACAAGAACGCTTTCGATCTCGATTGACACGATCACCAAAGACAACACCGAGCGGTGCCTGAGACATGAACGAACAACCACTTTCGGAAACACCGCATAGCGTTGTCTTGAGCCGTCAGGCAAAGATCGTGCTCGGTATCCTCACAATCTTGGCAACGCTGATTCTGTTGTTGGCTACCGACCTGATGGCGAGAGCGTATCTGGGCGCAAAGGGTGCACCTCAATACTCACTGGTCTGGCAGTCTTCCGACAAGCAGGGCAAAAAGGAAACCGTCGTAGACCGTCGGTTGTCGCAGGGACTGAACGTACTCGACCCGCAACTTGGATATGCGCGACCGGCAGGCGGCCCTACGTCTGAGCCCGCTTGGCGCCGGCCCGGTTTCCGGACGTCAGGCGACGAGACGAGTGGCGCTGCGCTGCGCTTGGTTGTGCTCGGTGGCAGTACGAGCGATCCCTACTATGAGAGCGATTGGGGGGCCTGGAGCGAAACCCTTTTCACGCGCCTCAATGAAGGCCCGACAGGACCTGCGGTCGTCTACAATGGCGCGGTATCCGGATACTCGACCAATCAGGAACTGCTAAAGCTTATTCGCGATGTCCCGGCGCTTGCGCCAGATGTTGTGGTCTCACTCAGCGGCGTCAATGATCTGAACTTCTCACACAGCCTGCGCGAGCACCCCATGGTCAGCCCCTATCAGCTCGTGATGCTCAGAACACTCGCCGGCAAAGGACACCAACCGCCACGTTTCATGCCGAACCTGTTGGCCGCCATGAGATCAGGCGGCGAGAAAGACACTCAGCTCGCCGTGACAGCAGGTTCTAGCTACGAAATGACAGATGCAGAGATGTGGCGCCGCAACGTTGAGCTGATGAATGCGGCCAGCGCGCAAATGGGCGCACGCTTCCATGTATTCCTGCAGCCAGCCATGGGAATCGAACCAGGTTACATACCGACAGATTCGGAAGCTGAGCTTTACGCCGCAATGCTCAGCTCAAAACCTGACTACGCTGAAAAAGCGGTAGCTTTTTACACGGCAGCACGCCGCCATTGCGAAGAACTTATGTACTGCACGGACATCAGCGACGTATTTGCGGGAAAAACAGACCTTTACCACGATCCCCGCCACCCCAACCATCAGGGAAACAAGCTGATTGGCGATACGGTATTCGAAACACTTTTTGTGCTGGATTCTTCACCGGCACTTGCCGAATCCGCCCTAGGCCAGACACCAGAACAATAGCTCTGGTATCTGAAATTTTTGCCGATCAATTCGGCGGATACTCGGCCTTGCCGATGATCATGTCGATAACGGCCATCATCCAGAACTGGTGAACCGTCTCGACGATATTGTAGGCGTGACTGTCAGCCCAGAGGTTTACATCTCCGAGTTTGCGAAGCGGGTTTTCCGGGTTCATTGCGGAACACGTCGTAACGGAAATCCCCATTTTGCGAGCCTGCTCGACGGCATTGAGAATGTTCTTTGAGCCACCGGACGAACTGATCGCAACCAGCGTATCTTCTGGTTTGCCCTGAATGCGCAAAGCGTGGGCAATCCAGTTCTCAAATCCGTAATCATTGGAGAGACAGGTGATTTGGGCACCATCATTGAAACATGCCGCCGGAATGTGGCCGTTCTTGCCAAGATCAATCGCGAGATGCGATGCAATTCCCGCAGACCCACCATTGCCGATGAAGATCACCTTGCCACCTGCGTTTTTCGACCGGACCCACAGGTCTCGCACCTGCCCCAATTGCTCGAATACCGCGTCATTGGGGCGCGCGAAGGTTTCCAATCTGCCGAAATAGTCGTTCAGGAACTGGGTATCTGCAGCCACGATAGTCTCACTTTCAATCTGTAAGTTGCGCCCCCAGAAGAGGTCAGGGCTCGTCCGGGCCAGCGATAGGCCGTGTCCCTCAAATTATCAAGTATGATGGCCGACTGCCACAGCGCTTGAACACTTCAATCACCAGCGGCGCCTGAACACACGCAGCCGCCTGACCTGCTAGCAGATTGAAACGGGGATCGGAGGCGTCTAGCGTGCAGGTGCTTTCGCCCTGACCGATTCGCCAAAAGATCGCTTTGAGTTCATGTGTATTATTCCTGATCATGAACAGCCCTTATCCATGATCATGCGCCGCTATCTCGCCGATCTCACAAGCCAACCTGTTCTTCTCAGTACCAAAGTGGTCGCCCAATGATCAGCTGGTCCCGCCACTTTCCCAAATGGAAGTACCCACTGGGGTATCTGCGCCTGCGCGATGCCCGCCAGCGTTATTTTGACCGCATCGGCCTGAAACGGGATGCACGCGGTCTTCGCATTGGCATCGTGCCGGGTGACGAGCGCAAGCTGGCGGCACTGAAGAATTCGGGCAAGGGCCGCCGTGCCTTCGTGCTGGGCAATGGCCCCAGCCTTCGCGATATGGACCTTTCCGCGCTGAAGAACGAAATCACGATCGCCTCAAACGGCGCCTACAAGGCGTTTCAGGAATGGGGCTTTACCCCGGACTACCTGTTATTCGAGGACATTGAGCAAACCGAAATTCGTGGTCAGGATATTCGAAACATATATGGTCCGCTGAAGATTGCCGCCATCTACAATGCGCATGGGATCGCACGCCCCTGGAACGACCTTCTGTTCATGAATGCGCGGCTTGCCGACGAAGCCTATTGGACGGATCCCGGCATTCAGTTTTCGCGTGACTTTTCTCATTCGGTCTACCTTGGATCCACAATCAGTTACATCGCGCTCCAACTCGCCTACCATCTTGGCTGCGATCCGGTTTATCTGATCGGCGTAGACATGGACTATGGACCGCTGGCTGAACAATTCCCGCCGGGTAAGATCCACGTGTCGGAAGAGAATATCGATCTGGTGAATCAGGCGCATTTCACGAAAGACTACTACCAGGTCGGGGATGTCATCGGCATACCAAATTTCGACCTGCAAAATCAGGCCTTTGGCGTTGCCCGCACGGCATTTGAAGACGCAGGGCGCCGCATATACAATGCGGGTATCGGGGGAAAGCTGGACGTGTTCGACAGGGTCGACTTTCACTCACTGTTCCCTGACAAGTCATAGCCATGCGCATTCTCATGATTTCCCATGCTGCCGATCGTACCGGCGCCCCGATCAGTGCGCTGCAATTGGCGCGGGAGATGATATCGCTGGGCCATGAGTTGACGATCATCCTGCGGCGCGATGGCGAGTTGGGCGAGGCCTATCGCGAAACGGCCCCAACCCATATCTGGCGCGATTCACCGCAATTCGACCTGTCCGACGGATTGAGCACAGCCCTGCGATTCGACCCACTCTTGGCAATAAAATGCGTGCGCTCGCCGGACAGACCCTATTGTCTCGGACGGCAAGATCGGCAGCGCACCACAAGACTCCGACAGGAGATCCGGAACTGGAAGCCCGACATCATCTACGCAAATACAACGCATTGCGGCGATGTCGTTGACGAGCTTGATCTCGACACCCCAATCGTCACGCACGTGCGTGAAATGGGGCCGACAATCCGCGCGCTTGATGCGCGGCGTCTCAAGAGCACGATGAACAAGACGGACATGTTTCTGTGCGCGTCCCGCAGCGTCATGAAGGACCTGTCGCAGGACTTCTCCGTGCCGGACGCAAAACTGCGGGTCGAACCTCCGGCCGTTAAAATAACCCCGGAGCAAATGGCCGTCGCTGATGCAGCGCGGGGCGACGTGAATGACGACCTGAAACTGGGCGATCCGGACACACTCATTATTGGCGCTGGAAGCCTGATCCCTCGCAAGGGACCTGACCTGTTCGTCGAGGCTGCCAAAACAGCCCTCGACAGGCATGACGGCGCTGGCCGGCTGGTCTTTGCATGGCTCGGCGATGGCGAGATGATGCAAAACCTCAAGCACACCGTCCATGAGGCTGGCATTGAATCAGATGTGCTGTTTCCAGGCGTCAAAGCTCGCCCATATGCTTACTTTCGCAGAGCGTCCGCCGTGCTGATAACTTCGCGCGAAGACCCCTATCCGCGCGTCGCCATTGAGGCCGGCATGCTTGGGGTGCCTGTGCTGGCCTTTGCGGATGGGGGCGGCGCTGCTGACCTTGTGCGGAATTATGAAGCCGGACATCTCATTGCCGACTTCGACGCAAAGGCAATGGGCCGCGACGTCAGCGCCCTGGTGACGGCCAGCAGGACCGTTGATGAGAACTTGTCAAAGCGCGTATCGCGGGGGCATAACCCGTCAGCAAGTGCGTCACGGATCGTGGCGCTGTTTGAATCTGTGGCGAGCACAGCCCATCAGACGGAACCACACAAAAAGGCCACAAAACCTTGAATTCTATTTTATTTTTCATGTTTGACCGCCTTGCCTGCGACTCCAAACCAGCGAAAAATACCCGAAACCGGACCAAAGTCCGGTGTCCGCATTTCGAGCCGTAAAAATACATCGGCCCATTGCGTCAATGACGATAATGGAGACGAAGGAGTAGTGCAGTTGAGTTCAACGGCTTTCAGCAAGGCAAAGCAGACCCTCGCCGACATGTTCGGCGGAGTCTCCAGCGCACCACGACAGGGTTGGAACCTTGCCGCCCGAGATATTCGCATCGAATATGTTCACACGAAGATGGGCCTGTTCTGGGCTTTTATCGAGCCCCTCGCAATCGCTGGCGTTTTCATCGCCCTGCGCAGCAGTGGGTCGCTGGAAGTCAGCGGGCTCAACATGCCGTTTTCCCTCTTTGCTGTCAGTGGCATCCTGATCTGGCAAACATTCTTCGACGGCATGATGATGTCCCTGACATCGCTTCAGCGCGCGAGTGGACTTATCGGCAATTATGCCATGCCGCCTGAAAGCCTGATGATGGCCATGGTGTTCAGATCCCTGTTCCTGCTCTGCATGCGAGTCCCAATCGTGCTCGGCCTCGCGGCCGCTCAGGGATTGCTGGAATGGCAGAATGCGTTGCTGTTTATTGCCATGTCGCCAATCTGCGCCCTCGGCGGAGTCGCGGTAGGTCTGTTTTTTGCGCCATTTACGCTCGTTTCCGGCGACTTGAAGCTGGCCGTTGGCGTAATTGCCCGGCCGATGCTGTACCTCTCGGGCGCGGTCTTCCCGCTCACCGGAGGGCTCGCCATTTTCAAGCATGGCAATCCGGTTGCTCTGACAATTGAGGAGTTGCGCTTTTGCCTGCTCTCGCCCAGCCTGTCCCACATCCTGCCGCTTTTTTATGTTGCCCTCGGCATCATGGCGCTCTTCTGCGTTAGCTGGTTCGCTTATCATCGTACCATGAGAGCTTATGTCTGACGTGAGTACGCAACGCCCCATCATCTCCGCCTCGCAGATCGGCCGTAGTTTTCCCAGACGACGGCAGAATAATGTGTCGCGTAATTTCAACGACATATTGGGCAACATCTTCTGCCTCCCTCCAAAGCATGACCGCGATGAAGAAGAATTCTGGGCCCTGCGTGATGTGAGCCTGGATATTCGTCCCGGAGATGCCGTGGGCGTGATCGGCCGAAACGGCAGCGGGAAGACAACGCTCATGAAGCTGCTGTCCGGTCTTCTTGCGCCGACAAAGGGTCACGTCTCAATCAATGGCGAGATCCAGGCGCTGATCAATCTGGGGGCGGGATTCAATCAACGGCTAAGTGGTCGTGAAAACATTCTCAACGGCATGCGCATGCGCGGAATCAGTCCAAAGCGCAGTCCAGAGCTTGTGGAACAGATCATAGACTTTGCCGAGGTCGGCGCCTTTATTGATGGACCAGTGGAAACCTATAGCTCCGGCATGAAATCGCGGCTTGGTTTCGCCCTCTGCATATTTCTGCGACCCGATCTCATTGTGATCGATGAAGCCTTGTCCGTGGGAGACCTGGCCTTCCAGAACAAATGCAAGCTGCACTTGCAGGCCATGAAACAGCAGGGAGTTGCCATGCTGCTGGTGTCACACTCGATGACCAGCATCCGGCAGTTCTGCGACCGTGCACTCTGGATTCATGCGGGCGAACTGCAGGCTGATGGTCCGGTTGACCAGGTGACGGCGCAATATCTCGAATTCATTGATCAGGAGATGTCGCGCAATGAAGAGCCAGCAGCGGCCCTGACCGAGGCCAGCCCCCCGATGCAGCACGCTCCTACACAGCCTGCCCGGCCCCTTTCGGCAAAAGTCGCGCAGCGTTGGAGCAATCTGACGCCGAAGGACAACAAGGTCATCGACGATCCCGACAAGAGCTTCCTGGCCCAGAACCCACAGCTTCAGTGGAAACGACCAACCATTTCCGAAAATCAGGTCGAAGAGCTTTATGGTGGGCACATAGAACCTACCGGCTTTCAGGATTTCCGCGCTGTCGTGCTTTCGGAGGGACAGCCGACCAATGCGCTTCAGGTAAACAAGCCATTCGCCATTGAATTCGGCTTCACGCCACAACGACCAATCAACGACTTGAACGTCTCTCTCGTCTTCCACACAAAGGACGGCAAACGCCTTTCAACCATCTCCACCTTGAACGGTGATCTGTTGAAGCAGAATGGCGACAGCAGGGTCCTGTGTCGTGTGAATATTGCCGACATTCCATTTGCCGCCGGGTATTATGTTGTCACGATATCCATCCACGAAGGCAATGCATATCTGTGGCGCGACGCGATCCTTGAACTCAAAGTATCACCCAATCGCTTTATGGTGTGGAACCCGATCAGCATGCAGTATCAATACAATATCTTCAAAGTGTCGAATTAACGCCCCAAATTCTACGGGCGGGTCAGATACACTGCCGCCATTCCTCATCGCAAATAGCCAAAGCGCCCGATTATGAAGAGACTGATTTCCACACTCTGCCGACTGCTGTTGAAAAGCAGCAGGTTCAGGCAACTCCTTCTGGCTGAAGTCAAACGCACGACATCTGCTGAGGAAAAATCTGATCTTTTGAGCGCGTTCGTCGATGATTCGCCGGAGCTCCTCGATGGCGTGGCCAGCCGACCCAGTATGCGCGATCGATTTCTTGCCCTGCCCTGGATACGGGAAAGGCTTGGCAGAGATGTCGAGTTCCTGATCAATTCAGTCTTGGCCGACAAGAATCGCAATGCGTTCTTCGCGGATGGCCGTATCCGGACCATTGCATCAAAGCAGAGTGGCATCCGCGACAAGTTTGGCAAGGATGTCCGTTTTCTTGTGCAATCGGCTTTATCCGCAGAAAATCGAAAAGCCTTCTTCGGAAATGGGGAAATTCAGGCCGCCGCAACCGCGACCACATCCATCCGTCGCACGCTTGGAAATGACGTTCGATTCCTCACCGAATTTGCCTTGAGCGAAGAGAACCTAAAAACCTTCTTCGGCAAGGAAGAAGTCCAAGCCGCAGCTACTGCGACCACGTCAATCCGAAGCGCGCTCGGAAACGATCTCCGCT
>NZ_DFME01000107.1:18341-30900 GCF_002375605.1 Hyphomonas sp. UBA3601
CTCACCGAGTATGCGCTGAGCAACGACAACCAAAAAGCTTTCTTTGGAAACGGAGAAGTCCAGGCCGCAGCTATTGCGACCACATCCATCCGTCGCACGCTTGGAAATGACGTTCGATTCCTCACCGAATTTGCCTTGAGCGAAGAGAACCGAAAAACCTTCTTCGGAAAGGAAGAAGTCCAGGCCGCAGCTATTGCGACCACGTCAATCCGGAACGCGCTCGGAAACGATCTCCGCTTCCTTATCGAGTACACTTTGAGTGAGACGAACCGGAAGACCTTCTTCGGAAATGGGGAAGTGCAGGCCGCGATTGGTGAACTTTCCTCCGTCCGGAATTCCATCCTGACCTCTCAACTCAATGAAAGAGAAGCAGTGGGCGTCCTGTCCGGCACCTGGCCCATGAAGCAGCGCCAATTGGACGGATTTTCGAAGTACCTGGACATGATTTCCAGACTGAAAGTGTATTACGGCGACAGCCCGGTGCTGAAAGATTTGGAGACAGCTCCCATTCCCGATGGTGGCTTTCCAAACGATATCGTACTGCGAGATTTCTTCACCGAACATTTGTGCCGCGGGCAGGAATTCCTGATGCGCGATTCAACGCTGACCTATGTTGACAAGCATGCGATCTGGACGTTGATCCATGAAATCCTCATGGATCAGGAATACTATTTCGATACCGATCAGAAGAAGCCCTACATTATCGACGCTGGCGCCAATTTCGGGATGTCGAGCGTCTACTTCAAGGAACTTTATCCGAATGCAGAGGTTCTGGCATTCGAGCCTGTTCCCTTCCTTCACGATCTGGCGTCGAAAAATGTCGCCCGCAACAAGTTGAGTGACGTAACAGTGTTGAAAAAAGGCTTGGCCGCGAAACCGGGCACCGCCACATTCTTCATGTCCGGAGACTACAGTATGGCAGGATCCCTCACCGAGCGGCGCAGGACATTTGGCGATGAAATTGAGGAGCTGACAATCGAAACAGTGCCTCTGGCTGATTATCTTGATCGCGAAGTGGACTTCCTGAAACTGGATATCGAAGGCGCTGAAGGGGAAGTCCTAATGGCCGCTGGGGATGCCCTCGCCAATGTCAGACAAATGTGCGTGGAATGGCATCTGGGCGCAAACCCGTCTGATATCGCCCTGGACGATGTTCTTTCGATCCTCACGCGCCTCGGCTTCCGTTATCAGATCGGAAAGTCTGGAAACTATGCCAAGCGCAGCCGCAGCAAACCCATGTCGCACTTGGGAGAGTTGGGAACTTTGAACTTCTGGGCAAAACGCGACACCTAGCCTGCCCGCCCGCGACGCAGTATCAACAAGATTGCCCGCTCTGTATCGCAACGACCAACTGGATTGGTCCCTGCCCTCACCTGAACCATCACGGAATTCGATTACATGCCCTCAGCCACAGATAGCAAAACCTACCTGGTCACCGGCAGCGCAGGGTTTATCGGATTTCATGTGGCAAACACGCTTCTCAAACGGGGCGTGCCAGTCGTTGGGTTCGACAATCTGAATGCGTATTACGATCCCGCCTTGAAACGGGCGCGTCTGAAAGAGCTGGAAAACACATCGGCAAAAGAAGGCGTTTCGTTCAACTTTGTCGAGGGAAATCTCGAGAACGCAGCAGAGCTGAACGCCTGCTTTGAGTCACATGACTTTCATCGCGTGATTCATCTGGCCGCTCAGGCTGGGGTGCGCCATTCGATCACCCATCCTGAAGAATACGTATCGTCAAATCTGGTCGGCTTTGCCAACATGCTGGAAGCTTGCCGAACAGCCAAAACGCCCCATCTGGTCTATGCATCGACATCAAGCGCCTATGGCGCGAATACGACATCTCCCTACAGTGAATCTCACGGGGCGAATCATCCGCTACAACTCTATTCCGCCACCAAGAAGGCAAATGAGTTGATGGCACATGCCTACAGCCACCTGTATCGCCTACCCACCACAGGATTACGATTTTTTACCGTCTACGGACCATGGGGGCGGCCCGATATGGCGCTGTACCTGTTTACGGACGCGATCGTCCGCGGTGAGCCAATAAACATCTTCAACAATGGAGAAATGTCTCGCGATTTCACCTATGTCGATGACATCGTTGAGGGCGTCCTTCGAATTGCAGAAAAGGTTGCAGAGCCTGATCCGGACTGGGACGCGAGCGCGCCAGACCCGGCAACGTCAAATGCTCCGTACCGGATTTACAATATCGGCAACAACCAGCCCGTAAAACTGCTCGATTATGTGGAGGCTCTGGAAAATTCCCTGGGGCGCAAGGCCACACGCAACTTGATGCCGATGCAGCCGGGTGATGTGAAAAACACCTATGCCGATGTGACCAAGCTGACGGAAGCCGTCGGGTACCGGCCCTCAACATCCGTCAAGGATGGCGTCGAAAGATTTGTCGCGTGGTACAGGGAGTATCACGGTATCGATTGATCAGCCCTGATACAAGAATCCCGTATCAGTGTCCTGCAGACTGCCGGCCTGTTCATCCTTCTGGGAGAGTTGCGGCACGGCGCCGTCCAGAGGCCATTCAATTCCAATTTCCGCATCATCATACCGAATAGAGCGATCATTGTCCGGGGCATAGGGCGCCGTGACCTTGTAGATGACATGTACATCTGGCGTCAGCGTCAAGAAGCCGTGCGCGAAGCCTTTCGGTACCAGGATTTGATTTCCCGCTTCCGCGGTCAATGTGACCCCCGTCCACCGGCCGAAGTTCGGTGATCCCTTGCGGATATCCACGGCCACATCGAATACCGCACCGGTAACGACGCGCACAAGCTTGTCCTGGGCAAAGGGAGGGGTCTGGAAGTGGAGGCCTCGCAACACGTGCTTCTCTGCAGAGAAGGAGTGATTGTCCTGAATCCAATCCAATTCAATTCCAGCGTCAACAAAACGCTTGTGATTGTAGGTCTCGCTGAAATAGCCACGGGCATCGCCATAACGCGCCGGGACGATTTCCTTGACGCCATCAAGGCCAAGGTCACGCACATTCATCAATCACTGTCCTCAATTCTGGTTTGCAAGTGTACGCAGGTAAACGGCGTATTCTGTCTTGCCGAGCTGGTCTGCGGCATGAAGCAATTCTTCGCGCCCGAGATAGCCCTTTTCGAAAGCAATCTCCTCCGGACAGGCGATCTTGACGCCCTGCCGGTGCTCGATCGTACGCACAAAGCTGGATGCTTCATGCAGACTGTCATGTGTCCCAGTGTCCAACCAGGCATATCCCCTACCCAGCTGTTTCACTTTCAGCTTGTCCATTTCCAGATAGGCGCGGTTGACGTCGGTGATTTCGAGTTCACCTCGTTCGGACGGTTTCAAATCGCGTGCGATATCGACGACCTGTGCATCATAGAAATAGAGGCCGGTAATCGCCCAGTTCGACTTGGGCGCGCTCGGCTTTTCTTCCAGCGTCAACGCCTTGAAGTCTTTATCAAAGGAAACAACACCATAGCGCTGCGGGTCCGCAACCTTGTAGGCAAAGATTGTCGCTCCGTCGGCCTGTGCAGCCGCCTGCGCACACATCAAGCCGAGATTGGCGCCGTAGAATATGTTGTCCCCAAGGACCAGGGCTGACGGGCCGCCCTTCACAAAGTCCTCGCCGATAATAAACGCTTCGGCCAGACCGTTCGGTTGCTCCTGGACGGCAAACTCGATGTTGATTCCGAACATCGACCCATCTCCCAGCAGTCGCTTGAACTGGGACTGATCCTCGGGCGTCGTGATGATGAGAACGTCTCGAATACCGGCAAGCATGAGTACGCTCAGCGGGTAGTAGATCATCGGCTTGTCGTAAACCGGCATCAGTTGTTTTGAGACAGCCTTCGTCAACGGGAACAATCGAGACCCCGTCCCGCCTGCCAGAACGATGCCCTTCATCCGCCAACACTCCACATAGCAATTGTCCGCTTGGTTTGGACCATCTCGGCGAGGCTGGTCAACCGCTAACTGAATTTAAGCTGCACTGCCATCGCCCGGACGCGCGTCTTGCGTATAGACATGCCGATTTTCATCGGGACTGGGCGAAGAAGATAAAAATTCGAAGCCGAATGTGCAGCTGAAAAGTGTCTTCGCACGGGTCGAAAGCCTTATTGTGCAGGTTCGGCAATAATCGCGGAAACCGTCTCGGAAAGGCCAATATTCCAGTCAGGCATTTCAATTCCGAAAACACGGCGGGTCTCGGCCATATCAAGCCGCGCATTCAGGGGCCTTTGCGCCGGCGTGGGATAGTCCGCCGTCAAAATACCGTTCACATCGGCGACCGGACCGCCCAGCTCCTTGCTGACCTCGTAGATCCGCTGCGTCATGGATGCGCGATCGGTCTCTCCCGCCCCTGCAACGTGGTAAACACCCCAGCTACCAAAGCCAGGCTTGGCCGCCTGTTCAGCGATTGTGATCAGAGCCCGTGCGAGATCGGGCGCATGCGTTGGACAACCAACTTGATCACTCACAACACTCACTGCGTCGCGGGTCTGCGCCACCCTCAACATGGTCCGCACGAAATTTCCACCAAATCGCGAAAATATCCACGACACCCGCACAACCAGGGATCGTTCAGTCCCTTCGCGAACAGCCACCTCCCCCTGAAGCTTGGTCTTGCCATACACGCCCAACGGATTCGGTGTGTCATTTGGCGTGTAAGGACTATCCTTTGCGCCATCAAACACGCAGTCTGTCGACATGTGGATGAGCGGCACGCCACGCCGAGCGCACGCAACCGCCAGATTGCCCGGCCCTTCAGCATTCAGAGCATAGGCGCCGTCAGCATCTGCCTCGGCGCCATCGACTGCGGTAAATGCCCCCGTATTGATCACCGCCATGGGCTCATACCTGTCGAGCGCGCTGAGGTGCGAGTCTGCGTCCAGCAAATTCACGATCGAACGCCCCGGACAAATGACCCGATCACCCCCTACCGAGACCAGCGCTTGCGCGACTTGCCCCGACTTTCCAACGACAAGGATGCGTGTCATGCCTTAACACCCAGCCTCTCGCCACTATAGTGCTTGTCTCGCAGGGGCCGCCACCAGGCCTCATGCGTCAAATACCAGTCAATTGTCTCTTCAAGACCAGCTTCGAAATCCTGCCTTGGGGTCCAGCCCAATTTCGTATCGATCTTGGACGCATCAATCGCATACCGGAAATCATGCCCCGGACGATCGGTTACAAACTCGATCAGATCTGCATGAGGAGCATTTTCCGGACGCCGGGCGTCCAGGATTCGGCAGACCTCGTGCACGATCTGCAGATTTGTCCGCTCGCTACCGCCGCCAACACAGTAGACCTCACCCGGCACGCCATGTTCAGCCATCATCTTAAGGGCGCGGGCGTGATCTTCAACATGCAGCCAGTCGCGCACATTGGTTCCCGTGCCGTACACCGGAAGGGCTTTGCCTTCCAGAGCGTTCAGAACCATCAAGGGTATGAGTTTCTCGGGGAACTGGCGCGGTCCGTAATTGTTTGAACAATTGGAGACCACAACCGGCAGCCCATAAGTGCGCTGCCACGCCCTTGCCAGATGGTCCGACCCGGCCTTGCTGGCAGAATAAGGCGATGACGGATCATATGGCGTCGTCTCGCTGAAATGGCCTTCCGCGCCCAGAGAGCCGAATACCTCGTCAGTCGAAATATGTACGAAGCGAAAGTGTTGCTTTGCCTCGTCAGGTAGGTCAGACCAATATGTCCGAGCCGCTTCGAGCATCGCATATGTGCCCACAACATTGGTCGTGACGAATTCCGCAGGCCCATCAATCGAACGATCAACATGCGTCTCAGCGGCCAGATGAAAAACGACGTCTGGTTTGACCGACTGAACGATCTCCGTCATGCGCGCAACATCTCGAACATCAGCGTCTATGTGACGGAAACCGGCCTGAGAGCTCAATTCGTCAAGCGTGACCTGATTAGCCGCATAAGTCATGCGGTCCACAGCCACGACTTCGGCGTCGCTTTCCGACAATAGCAGGTGGCAAAGCGCAGATCCGATGAATCCGGCGCCACCCGTCACGACATATCGTTTCATTTAGCAAATCCTGTAATTTCGCAAAAAGGGATTGGGTTGCGACTCCGTATCAGAGCAAACTTCCCGACATGCCCGCAACCGAGATAAAAAAGCGGCGCCCTGTCGGCTTTTGCCAGTCGTTCAATTCCAGACATTACGCCCCTGTCATGGTCGCCCCGGCCCGCCTTCCGGGCTACACCAAGTCCGCTGTCACAGCAACCAATCGGCACATTATTCAGTCGCATTCGTTCACAATCCCTCATGCTGCGACTCCCCGCAGGCATGAGTGTGAAAACATTCGCAGAATTAGTCTGTAACCGCTCGTGACTTGCACCCATTATGGGTTGATCGTATTCGGCCAGCATCAGATCGCAGAACAGGCAGGTTCCTCGTGTCCATCCCCTTCATTGACCTTCAAGCACAGCGCAAGCGCATCGAAGCCGAAATCAATACGGCCATTCAGGGCGTGGTGGAAAGCGGGCGATACGTCCTTGGCCCCGAAGTCTCCGAGTTGGAAAACCAGCTTGCGGCCTGGTGTGGCGCTGCGCATTCCGTCAGCTGCGCCAATGGCACAGACGCCCTCGCGCTCGCGCTGATGGCGTGGGAACTGAAGCCCGGCGACGCCGTTTTCTGCCCATCCTTCACCTTCGTCGCGACGGCTCAAGTCGTGCCTTGGCTTGGTGCTGCGCCGGTCTTCGTCGACATTCTGCCAGAGACCTACAACATGGACCCGGCACATCTGCGCAAGCAGATTGAGGCCGTGAAAGCCGAGGGCAAGCTGACGCCGAAAGTCGTGATCGCCGTCGACCTGTTCGGGCAGCCCGCCAACTATCCCGAAATCAAGGCAATCTGCGACGAGTTCGGCCTGAAACTGATCGCTGACACGGCGCAGGGCTATGGCTGTACGCTGAACGGCAAGCACCCGTCCGACTGGGCCGATATTGCCACGACCAGCTTCTTCCCTGCCAAGCCGCTGGGCTGTTACGGCGATGGCGGCGCGATCATCACGAATGACGCCAAACTCGCCGAGCGGATCGAATCCCTGCGCGTCTATGGCAAGGTCACCCCGACCGATGCGGCCGAGCGCAATTTCCATCATGACCCGAAATACCTCTCCCTGCGCGTCGGCATGAACTCCCGCCTCGACACGATCCAGGCCGCAGTCCTGCTGGAGAAACTGAAAATCTTCGCTGACGAGATCGAGAAACGCCAGATCGTGGCAGATCGCTATGCCGCGGGCCTGACCGGCCATGTCAAACGCGTGCCGAGCGTCATTGAGGGCGGCAAGAGTGTCTGGGCGCAATATGTCATCGAGCATGAAAACCGCGACGGCCTTCAGGCGCATCTCTCGGCGCAGGGGATCCCCACCGCCGTCTACTATCCGGTGCCGATCCACGAGCAGGATTTCTGCGCCCGGTTCAAACCCGCGGACGGCACGCTGCCCGTCACGGAAGCAGCGAGCAAACACGTGATTGCGCTGCCGATGCACCCCTATCTGGAAGAGGCGGACCAGACACGCGTCATAGATGCGATCCGGGCATTCAACGGGTAGCTAGAAGCGACAGACTCTCCTCTGGCTAGGACACAGCTACTCGTCTCGCCTTTGTTCCGGATGTCGTGTCCCACATGTAATCCTGTCTTTTTCGGAACAGCGTCCACGGCCAAAATGGCCACCAGCTCAAGATCAGCCAAGCTACGAATGTCCGCGTTCCAAAACTTGGATGGTCGCGAGATGGCAGCACCTTGAATCTCAGCAGATGCTGCCCAAAGGTCTGGGCGCCCCGGTCGAAGTGCCATTTGAAATAGTAATAGCCTCCAAAACAGGAGGCCAGGCCGATGACAAGCGATACCCAATCTCTCGACATCAACACCTCGCGCTCAAAACTCCACTGCCATGCGCCGGTCGCAATATACTCCATTACCAAGGCAGGGAGAGACACCGCCGGGAACACTCCCATAACTATGACAAAAAAATCGAGATAGAACGCAACGAAGCGTCTTGTCAGGCCTACACGGGACTCTTCGATGACCGTGCCGTGCCGCTTCGGCCACCAGAGCGCAATGGCGAACCCCCACGGTAACAAAATAAATCCCCACGGATCTGACGAGACAGACAACATGCGCCTCCAGGATAAAGACTACCCATAATCTGCCCCACCCCAGGTTGCCAACAGGCATTCTACCCAAGCGTCGAACCGGTCCGGGCGTGGGGGCGGCAGGACAGCGGTCAATTTTCCAGGGGATGTGGGTGCGCGGGCTTGAAAGTGAGCACTTCGCGCGTTGCCTTTTCATGTGCACCGTGTTAGCCGCGATACAAACATATAAAGGATCATTGATATGGCTGAAAACTACCGCGTCGCCGATATTTCCCTCGCCGAGTATGGTCGCAAGGAAATTGCCATCGCCGAGACAGAAATGCCGGGTCTGATGGCCGCGCGCGAAGAGTTCGGCCCGTCGCAGCCGCTCAAGGGCGCGAAGATCGCTGGCTCCCTGCACATGACGATCCAGACGGCTGTGCTGATCCAGACGCTCGAAGCCCTCGGCGCCGACGTTCAGTGGGTTTCCTGCAACATCTACTCAACGCAGGATCATGCCGCCGCCGCCATCGCAGCCAATGGCACACCGGTCTTCGCCTATAAGGGTGAAACGCTGGAAGAGTACTGGGAATTCACTGACCGCATGTTCCACTGGCATGACGGCACCGGGGCGAACCTGATCCTCGATGATGGTGGCGATGCCACCATGTACCTGATCCTCGGTGAGCGCGCCGAATCCGATCCGGCCTTCCTCGAAAAGCCAGGATCGGAGGAGGAAAAGTTCCTCTTCGCACAGATCAAGAAGCGCCTTGCTGCGTCCCCTGGCTGGTTTGCCAAGACCAAGGCAGCGATCCGCGGCGTGTCGGAAGAAACGACGACCGGCGTGAACCGTCTCTACCAGCTTGAGAAGAAGGGTGAGCTGCCCTTCCCCGCCATCAATGTGAACGACTCCGTCACCAAGTCGAAGTTCGACAACAAGTATGGCTGTAAGGAATCTCTGGTCGACGCGATCCGTCGCGGCACGGATGTGATGATGGCTGGCAAGAAAGCCTTCGTCGCCGGTTATGGCGATGTTGGCAAAGGCTCGGCTGCGTCACTGTCCGGTTCCGGCGCGCGCGTTGCCGTTTCCGAAGTTGACCCGATCTGCGCCCTTCAGGCCGCGATGGACGGCTATGAAGTCCTGACGGTCGATGAAGCCGCACCGAAATTCGACATCTTTGTCACCGCGACTGGCAACAAGGATATCCTGACCGTCGACCATATGCGTGCGATGAAGGACATGGCCATCGTCTGCAACATTGGTCACTTCGACAATGAAATTCAGGTCGAAGGCCTGCGCAATTTCGAATGGACGAACATCAAGCCGCAAGTCGACATGATCACCTTCCCGGATGGCAAGCGGATCATCCTGCTGTCTGAAGGCCGCCTCGTGAACCTCGGCAATGCCACTGGTCACCCTTCCTTCGTGATGTCGGCATCCTTCACCAATCAGACGCTGGCGCAGATCGAACTGCATGTGCGCGGCGAGCAGTATGAGAACAAGGTCTATACGCTGCCCAAGCACCTCGACGAGAAAGTCGCCCTGCTTCATCTCGAAAAGCTTGGCGTTCAGCTGACAGAGCTTTCCGGCGAACAGGCTGACTATATCGGCGTTCAGACGACCGGTCCGTTCAAGCCTGAACACTACCGCTACTAGGGGAAACCTTCTTCCGTGGCACGTCCCTATATCCTCAAATTTGCCTGCCCCGACCGCGTTGGACTGGTCGCAGGGCTGGCAAAACTGATGGAGCGTCATGATTGCTTCATCGCCGCGTCGCGTACATTTGGGGATACGGAAACCAGCCGCTTCTTTGCACGACTGGTCTTCCACGGGACGACCGACGCCCTGCCGGCTGGACTTGAAGATGATTTGGCGGAAATGGCTCACGAGTTGGGTGCGGACTGGTCAGTCCATCCCGAAGGTGAGGCCGTACGGACACTGTTGATGGTGTCGAAATCAGAACATTGCGCAAACACGCTCCTCTACGCGGCGCGGCGGGGTGAATTGCCAATTGATGTCGTCGGCATCGTCTCCAATAATGAGACGCTCAAGGATGATTTTTCCCATTGGGGCTTACCCTGGTTCCATGTTCCGGTGACAAAGGAAACAAAACCGGACGCTGAGGCTCGACTGTTCAGCATCGTTGAAGACACGCAAGCTGATCTCGTCGTACTCGCCAGGTATATGCAGGTACTGAGTGATGAAGCCTGCCGTCGTCTCGAAAAGCGGTGCATCAATATCCATCACTCCTTCCTGCCGGGATTCAAGGGCGCACGCCCCTATCATCAGGCCCATGCCCGCGGCGTGAAAATGATCGGCGCGACGGCGCACTATGTGACGGCCGATCTGGATGAAGGGCCAATCATTACCCAGCTCACCGAAGCCATCGACCATACGTTCAGCCCGGCTGACATGATCGAGAGCGGACGGCATCTGGAGGGCAACGCCCTGCTTCGCGCGGTCAAGGCTCATGCAGAGCACCGCATCTTCATAAACTCCGGAAAGACGGTCGTTTTTGCCCGGTAAAAGAACACTGATAGAGAGCCAGACATGAAACTTGCCAGCCACGAATTTACCAGCGAGAGCGTTTCCGAAGGCCATCCGGACAAGGTGGCTGACCAGATTTCAGACGCAATTGTCGACCTGTTCCTGTCGCGCGATCCAACAGCGAAAGTCGCCGTCGAGACCCTTACGACCACCAATCGTGTTGTCCTTGCCGGTGAAGTGCGCACCAATAACGGCGCCGTCATCACGCATGACGAAATGAACCAGGCGGCGCGCGATGTGGTCAAACGGATCGGCTATGAGCAGGACGGCTTCCATTGGGAAAACATGGAAATCGCCAATCACGTCCACGGCCAGTCGGTTGAGATCGCGCAAGGTGTCGAAGCTGGACAAGGCCTCTACGCTGAGGAAGGTGCAGGCGACCAAGGCATCATGTTTGGCTATGCCACGAACGAGACCCCGGAACTGATGCCAGCCACACTGGTCTATTCGCACCAGATCCTTCAGCGCCTCGCGCAACTTCGCCATGATGGCACACACCCCGAGCTCGAGCCTGATGCAAAAAGCCAGGTTACGCTGCAGTATGAAGGGTCAAAGCCTGTCGGTGTAAACGCGCTTGTCGTATCCCATCAGCACAAGGATAGCGCCACGCTGGAACAATTGCGTGAAATCGTCCGCCCCGTGATCAAGGACATCCTTCCCGATGGTTGGTTTCCGGACGAAGACAAGTTTTTCGTGAACCCCACCGGACGCTTTGTCATTGGCGGACCTGATGGCGACGCCGGCCTGACCGGCCGCAAGATCATTGTTGACACGTATGGTGGCGCTGCGCCCCATGGCGGCGGTGCATTCTCCGGCAAGGACCCGTCCAAAGTGGACCGGTCGGCCGCGTACGCCACGCGCTACCTTGCCAAGAACATTGTGGCCGCAGGCCTCGCTGATCGCTGCACCATTCAGGTCAGCTATGCGATCGGTGTAGCGCAGCCGCTCTCAATCTATGTGGACACGCATGATACGGGCAATGCAGACGAGGACCGTATCGCTGCGGCGCTGCGCGAATTGTTCGACCTGTCGCCCAAAGGCATTCGCACGCACCTCAAGCTGAATCAGGCGATCTACGGCCCGTCCGCAGCCTACGGGCATTTCGGCCGGACCCCGACCGAGAATGGTGGGTTCAGCTGGGAAAAGACAGACCTTGTAGACGAACTGAAGCGCCTCGCGAACTAGCGCCGCCTCAATACGCGACAGTGATTTTGTCAATGAATGCCACGGTCTTGCCGTGGCATTCTATTTTGACTCGCTGGGGCAACGGCTTCCGCGACTGCTGGTAAGCTGCCGTTCCGGGAACGGACGGCCCACCTTCCGTGAGGTTGAGGATCAGCAAGCCCTCATCCTCAGTCGGAACAGAGCCAAGCCGCCAGGACTGCTCATCCGCAACACGGACAACAACGTGCAATTTGCCCCCGGACTGACCCGGGCCCGGCATGCGATTGATCCATGCCGACGTGTCCGTGATTTCCGGGCACGCGGTTTCGCCAAACGGCAACCAGGCGCATCCGGTCAGGATGAACCCACTCGCGACTGCCAGCAATGACCTGCGGCCTACCATGGGGTCGACAGCCGCATCCACAGCGCCTCCTGGTCTTCGGCACCGCTGATATGGTTGGGCGACGTGGAGACCACAGCTGCGGCCTCGCCAGACCATGTGTCGGTCAGTCCGAATGTGTAGCGCGTTTCAAAATCGATTTGCCGACCGCTGGGGGTCAATTCAGCCTGCACCAGATCCCGGATCAATTGACTGTTCATATCCACACCAATCGGCGCATCGAGGTTCAAGAAACCTGTCTCGGCTCGCCGCGGCTGCGCCATGATGAAGTGCAACCGCCCCTCACCCAGTGATCGGTCTGCGCCCACCGACCAGCGGCTCGTCCAGATGCCTTCCACATCAACACCTGGCAGGTCGACGCT
>NZ_DFME01000107.1:30983-37241 GCF_002375605.1 Hyphomonas sp. UBA3601
CGCTCGCCATTTCCATTCCTGAAGACAGGACCCAGTCGGAACCGGCGAACCATGCTCCCTCCAGCGAATATGCCGTCATCTCGGTCTGGTCTTGCGCGCCGAAGCGCTCCTGCAGTGTTCCACCCAGCGCCGTATCTTCATCCGAAATGAAGGATGCGCCCGCACGAACTGACCAATCCTGGGCATCGCGGCCGAACATGAAGCCGGACTGACTGCGACCGCCCTGCTCGGCAGAGAATATGTCCATGACGAGGTCATCCGTCACGGCATGACTGAATTTCGCCCATGCGCCGCCGGTCGAAAAAGCGTTCCCGACACCGGGTTCGTTGAGCAGGGAGATATCTGGCGCCAGATGCGTCAATGATCCACCTCGTCCCAATTCCACCTGGCTCTCGCCGAAACTGTAGCGCATCTGGAATGTTGATTGCGGGTCTTCCTGATAAGGGGCGGTCGGATCATCCTGCAACCGAGCCTGGGACCAGCTGAACGACATGTTTCCAGCATTAACGGCATAGGATTCGCCCGCCGCCCAATCAGCGCGGGTTTCAAAATTCACCAGGCGTGAGCCGAGCGCATCTGACGGCAGGGTCGCAGCAATGGCATCGGCATTCAGGCGGAAACCGCGTTGGTACTGGTCCTGAAAGACGAGGCTGTTGAACGCGCCGGAATTGGTGGCCCAATCCCCAAACGCGCCACCGCTGGGCGCAAGCGCGTCGGTAAAGCTGACTTTCTCGATACCGAAGTCCAGATTCTGCTGGCCTTGTGGTCGGAATGCTTCTTCGAGGTTCAGGAGGCCCACACCGGAAACGCTGTCAGTACCAGCACCCGCGACCTCGCCCGTGATCAGGTCGGGCGATGTGTCTACATAGTCTGTCGCGGTATCCAGCAGGATCTGGAGAGCGACTTCAGGTTGGGACTGCAAGTTCGGGAACGCGTCCAGCAAGAGCGCCAATGCGCCCGCAACATAAGGTGCTGCAAATGATGTCCCCGAAATGCGATAATAGTCTCCATCACTGTCGGCATCATTCGTCGGGTCGCCGGGGAATGCGACATCATCGTCCGGGCCAGTCGAGATTACGTCCTCACCGGGTGCGAGCAGGTAGAAGTTCTGCGCCGCACTGCCTGCCCTGTTCGAGAAGTCCGACAGTATGCCATTCGGGTCGACCGCGCCCACGGCGACAACCCGCCCGAGTGAAGATGTTTCACCTGCGATATAGGCAGGCTCGGTTGGGCGTTCCCCGACCGCCTCGGTGTCATTGCCATCTTCATCTGTCCCTGCCGGTTCAGCTTCATTGCCGGCCGAGATGACGACCAGCACACCCGCCGCGGCCGCAGCGCGGACGGCGTTCTCCAGTCGCGGATCATTGTCGATCTCGCCACCGAGAGACATGTTGATGATCGAAGCCCCCTGAGCCACGGCGTATTCAATCGCACGGACCAGCGTATCGTCGTTGTAGACGCAACCTTCATCTTCCCCGGTGCGCGCACAGCTGCCGGGCGAGTCAGCCCGGATATCGATTATGGAAGCCTCATACGCGGCGCCTTGAATACCGTTCGGCGTGTTATCGTCCAACACGCTGCTGAAATCGTCCTGCCGACGCGCAGCGATGACGCCCGTAACCAGTGTGCCGTGGCCTTCGGTGTCGGTATCGCCATCCTGACGAGTGATGGTGACCCGGTCTCCAGCAGCGTTGAAGCCAGCACAGGCAGTGTCCGCACAGACATCGAACATCTGCACAACAGCCCCTTGGAGATCGGGATGATCAGAATCAGTCCCCGTATCGATGACCGCCACAGTCTGACCCTGGCCTGTCGCGCCAAGTGCATAGGCTGCTGACGCACCGATAATGGGCAGGCCTACTGTGGCATTGTACTCGCGCGTTTCGAACTGTTCCCGCTCTGCGATTGTGTCAGGAAACGGATTCGAGGGCGGCGGCGGTGGAGGCGGCGGCGGAGGGGGCATCGGCGTGACAGCGGAACTGCCGCCGCCTCCTCCGCCGCCTGCGCAGGCCCCCAGCACAATGGCCGACGCACCCAGCATGGCAGCCGCCAGCATGGACCGCGGAATGGGCTTCACCGATTTTATGTTGCGATACCGGATCATGAAGATTCCTCCCATAGCGGCATCCAACTCGTCCTGCGGTCGGTGCCTTCCAAGCAATATTCCACCCCAAAGATAACCAAGGGGCAAACACTTCACTCAGCTTGTCAGGAAAATTCGACACGTTCTTGCGAGAAGTAGAACAGCGAGCGCGTCTCCTCATCAATTGTGTCATTGTGCGCTTCCAGCAATTTGTGCATGGCGTTTTTGCGATCCTTGAGCGCGTGATCGAAATCACCCTCAATCATGCGGTCAACACCGGTCCGAACCATCGCATCGCGCACTTCCATATACAGCGTCAGAGATCCGCCGAGAAACATGGACTCATAGGCAATCTTGCTGGCGATTTTGTCATGGATGTCAGAATACTGGAATTGCCGCTCCATCACCGATTTGCGCTTGCAGATGAAATCAATCTCGTGCCGGTGCTCTGGATGACGCAAGTAGAAATTCTTCAGCGCGGTCATCTCCGTGTCGATCCGGGCCTGCACATCTTCCGGCAGGGATTCACTGAGAATGATGATGATATCGATATCCGAGCCCTTCACCATCTCCCCGCTCGCGACGTGTTCCCGTGGCTCATTGTGCGCGAGATAGTAGGCGAGATCGCCCGCGATAAATGCGCAGAGTTGGCTGCGAATGTCGCGTCCCAGAGTGACGAATACCTGCTTCATCACGGCTTGGGCCACCGACAGCTTTTCGCGGCTGATCTCCCGATGCATGTTCGACAGGGTGCCCTGCCGCTCGATCATCTTGTCGCGTTGGCCCGGTAAGCCGAACAAGGTGAAGGACAGGAAATCTCGCAGGATCGAAGGGCTCAGCCGCACCTGATCGTCGCGCGTGATATCAAATCGCAAATAGTAGCTGGCGAAATGGGACACGTGCAGCTTGCGGCTCTGATAGCAGGCTTGCCACAAGGCCAGATGTGGAACGCCATAAAGATCGTCAGCCAGCTCCTTGCCGAGCCGAGGTCCCTTCTCCGCCAGGACCGTCTCGATTCGGGCTTCAATTTCTTTCAAATCATAGGTCGGCACGCACGAATCTCCCACATCCTGCATCAGTAAGGCAGGCCAGGAAGACGCTGTCCAGCAAGGTCAGGTGGTCACGATCCGTATTTGATACGATCAGGCGCGTCTCATCACTCAACGGTGACTGACTTGGCGAGGTTGCGCGGCTGGTCGACATCAGTCCCTTTGGCAACAGCCACATGATAGGCCAGCAATTGCAACGGCACTGCGGCCAGCACTGGCAGGCTGATATCATCACCATCCGGCAAGCAAATCACATGATCAGCCCGGTTACCCGCAGCTTTGATGCCGGCTGCATCCGAAATGAGGATGACACGCGCGCCACGTGCGCGGATTTCCTCGACATTTGAAATGGTCTTCTCGAACAGCTCGTCTTTTGGCGCGATCACAACGACCGGAAGGTCTTTTTCGATCAGCGCGATGGGGCCATGCTTCAACTCGCCGGCGGCATAGCCTTCGGCGTGAATATAGGACACTTCCTTCAGCTTGAGTGCACCTTCCAACGCCAGCGGGTAGTACCGTCCGCGACCGAGGAACAAGACATCCCGGCAAGGGGACAACGTCTTTGCGATCTCGCGGATATCATCTTGTGCCTCAAGTGCCTCGGTCACCTTGCGTGGCAACGCCATCAGACTTTTGACCGCCATTACCTCATCACCAGGCAAAAGATGCCCCCGAGCCTTGGCTGCATTAAGGGCGAGCACAGCCAGAACAGACAATTGCGCGGTGAAAGCCTTCGTGGAGGCTACGCCAATCTCTGGCCCGGCATAGGTCGGCACGATCGCCGCCGCCTCTCGGGCGATCGAGCTTTCGGGTACGTTGACCACAGCCACGGCCGGGGTGCCATTTTGACGGCAATAGCGCAGGGCTGCCAGCGTGTCGGCTGTCTCTCCGGATTGGCTGACAAACATTGCTGGACCGGTCTGAGGCAGCACAGGTTCACGATAGCGGAATTCAGATGCGATATCGGTCTCGAACGCCAGTTTGGCTTTCTGTTCAAACCAGTATTTCGCTGTGTGGGCGGCATAATACGCTGTGCCACAGGCAATCGCCACAGCCCGATCAGCCTTGGCGAACATCGTATCGGCCACTTCGCCCAGATTGAGCGTCTGCGTCGCCTGGTCGATATAGGGCAGAATGGAACGAGCGAGAGACTCGGGTTGCTCATGGATTTCCTTGAGCATGAAATGATCATACTCGCCGCGCTCAATCAGGCCTTCGTTCACAGCGGATTTCACGCGGGGACGGTTTACGCGGTCACCATTTGCGTTGCGCACATCATGGCTGGTGGGCGTCAAGACGACCCAATCGCCTTCCTCCAGATACGTCACGTCGCGCGTGAGAGGCGCCAGCGCGATGGCGTCAGAACCAAGGAACATTTCGCCTTGCCCGTATCCGAGGACCAGCGGGCTGCCCTTGCGCGCGCCCATCAGCAAGTCCGTCTTGCCGGAAAAGATGGCAGCGATGGCGAAAGCGCCCGACAGGTTTTTCAGCGCGGCTTCGAATGCATCAACCGCGTCCATGCCTTCGGCCATGTTCTGGTCGATCAGCTGTGCGATGACTTCGCTGTCTGTCTCAGACTCGAATGTTCGGCCCCGCGCCTGCAAGTCTTTACGCAACTCGCGGAAATTCTCGATGATGCCATTGTGCACAATCGCGACCTTGCCTGACACATGGGGATGAGCATTGGTCTCGTTCGGCTTGCCATGCGTGGCCCAGCGCGTATGGGCGATGCCAGTCGGGCCATCAACCGGCGCGTCGGCCATGAGGGCTTCCAGATTGACGATCTTGCCCCTGGCGCGGCGGCGCTCAATTGCATCTCCCGCCAGCACAGCTATGCCGGCGCTGTCATAGCCACGATACTCCAAACGCTTCAGGCCGTCGACGAGACGCCCGGCAACGGTTTCCGTACCTGTGATCGCAACAATTCCGCACATACTCTACCTCCATTCGGGTAAAGCGTATTTAGACCGCCTGAATCCGCCAGGATAATGACACTTTGTGTAGGAATGCGACAACAGACAGGCAAAACCGTCTCATGGTGGGCATATTGCATGCTTTAGCTCTGCTGAACGATCAAATTATGGATGTCACACACATTCGGGTCTATCGCCCACGCAAGCCCGCTATATCTGGGATATCAAGAACTTACATATACTGATGATGCTTGAAGGACTGTACGCGTTTTGAAAAACCTCACCCACCTCGACAGGCTGGAGGCTGAAAGCCTGCACATCATCCGCGAAGTGGCCGCCGAGTGCGAAAATCCGGTCATGCTCTATTCCGTTGGCAAGGATTCGGCGGTGATGCTTCACCTTGCGATGAAGGCGTTCTATCCATCGCGCCCTCCCTTCCCATTGATGCACGTCGATACAACCTGGAAATTCCGGGAAATGATCGAGTTTCGCGACCGGAAAGCCAAGGAGTTGGGCTTCGATCTTCTGGTGCATGTGAACGAAGATGGCGTCCGCGACGGCGTCGGGCCGTTCAGTCACGGATCAGCCGTGCACACAGATGTGATGAAAACGCTCGCCCTCAAGCAGGCGCTCGACAAGTACAAGTTCGATGCAGCCTTTGGCGGCGCCCGACGCGACGAAGAAAAATCCCGCGCCAAGGAACGCATTTTCTCCTTCCGCTCAGCCGAGCACCGGTGGGACCCGAAGCGCCAGCGGCCAGAGCCGTGGAACGTTTACAATACACGTATCAATCAGGGCGAAAGCGTTCGAGTCTTCCCGCTGTCCAACTGGACCGAACTGGACATCTGGCAGTATATCCGCCGCGAAAACATCGAGATTGTCCCGCTCTACTTTGCTGCCCCGCGCCCCGTCGTGAACTGGAATGGTGTGGACATCATGGTTGATGATGACCGAATGCCGGAAGAATTGCGCAGCACCGCGGTGACCAAATCCGTCCGCTTCCGTACACTTGGCTGTTACCCGCTGACCGGCGCGGTCGAAAGCACAGCTGCCACGCTTGAAGACATCATCCAGGAAATGCTCCTGACCACCACATCCGAACGCCAGGGCCGCGTCATTGACGCCGACCAGTCCGGATCCATGGAAAAGAAAAAACAGGAAGGCTATTTCTGATGCGCCTCAATGACGACCTGATTGAATCAGATATCGCCGC
>NZ_DFME01000107.1:37466-40574 GCF_002375605.1 Hyphomonas sp. UBA3601
CTCGAAAGCGACTCCAAGAAAGTGGGAACTCAGGGTGAGAATATCGACTTTGCCCTGCTCGTTGACGGACTGACCGCTGAACGGGAGCAAGGCATTACCATCGACGTGGCCTATCGCTTTTTCGCCACCGACAAGCGCAAGTTCATCGTCGCCGATACGCCAGGACATGAACAGTATACGCGCAATATGGCGACCGGCGCATCAACCGCAGATGTCGCCATCCTGATGGTGGATGCGCGCAAGGGCATCTTGACGCAAACACGGCGCCACAGCTTCATCACATCCCTGCTGGGCATCCGCAAAGTCGTGCTGGCCATCAACAAGATGGACCTGATCAATTACAGTCAACAGGCCTATGACGACATCGTAGACGATTTCTACGCCTTCGCAGACGAGTTGGCGACGGATTTGGAAATCCAGCCAATCCCGATGTCTGCCCTCGAGGGCGTGAATATTACAAGCAAATCGAATGAAACAGACTGGTATGATGGCCCCAGCCTGATGGATTATCTGGAGACCGTGCCGGTTGGTGATCGCCGCCTGAACACGCCTTTCCGTATGCCTGTCCAATGGGTCAATCGACCCAACCTCGACTTCCGGGGTTTCTCCGGACAGATTGCTGCGGGCTCGATCCAACCTGGTGACCGCGTCAAATCCATGCCGTCCGGGAAGCAGTCCACCGTCCAGAGAATTGTCACGGCGACGGGTGACCTTGAGCAGGCAATCGCCGGACAATCCGTTACAATCACGCTGGACGATGAAATCGACTGTTCGCGCGGCGACGTTCTCGTTTCAGCCGAAGACCCTTCCGAAGTGTCTGACCAATTTCAGGCTCGCCTGCTTTGGATGAGCGAAACGCCACTCCTGCCCGGTCGCCGCTACCTGCTGAAGATGGGGGCGAAGACTGTCACGGCCACGGTCAACGCGCCGAAGTATGGCATTGATGTCAATACACTGAACGATGTTCCAGCGAAGACGCTGGAACTCAACCAGATTGGCGTTACAACCCTGTCTCTAGACCAAGCCATTCCGTATGATCCGTATGATGTCAATCGAGAGATGGGCGGCTTCATTCTGATCGACCGGATGACGAATGACACGGTTGGTCTCGGCCTTGTCGACTTCGCACTCCGCCGCGCATCAAACATTCACTGGCAAGCCATGGATGTTGATCGGTCTGCCCTGGCGGAGCAGAAAGGCCAGAAGCCAGCCGTGCTTTGGTTTACCGGCCTGTCAGGATCCGGCAAGTCGACCATCGCCAACGCCCTGCAGAAACTGTTGTTTGCCCAAGGCAAGCACACTTTCACGCTGGACGGGGACAATGTCCGTCACGGCCTGAACCGCGATCTCGGTTTTACCGATGCGGACCGCGTCGAGAATATTCGCCGCGTCGCCAATGTCGCCCGCCTGATGTCCGACGCCGGATTGATCACGCTGGTCTCGTTCATCTCGCCGTTCCGGTCAGAGCGACAAATGGCGCGCAATCTGATGGCTGATGGCGAATTTATTGAAGTCTATGTCGACACGCCACTCAGCGTCGCGGAGGACCGGGATGTGAAGGGCCTCTACAAGAAAGCCCGCGCTGGAGAGATCAAGAACTTCACCGGCATCGATAGCCCGTACGAGCCACCTCAGGCGCCCGAACTGCGCATCGACACAGTGAACAATTCTCCGGAAGAAGCCGCCGAAGTCATTCTTGGCTTCATGCGCGAAAAGGGCCTGCTGAACGGCGAGTGACCCAGCATTGAAGGCGCCGTGCCCACCTGACCGGGCACGGCGCCGATCATCGCCTCCTTCCCCAACGTACCGGCTCGCCTTGCCGAATTTCGCACGCTAGGTGTCGTTTCACACAACGATAAGGGAGCGTGTCATGGCAAAAGGCGATCTGCCGGTTCTGGTTGGCGTGGGACAAAGCCTCAGCCAGTGGGATGGAACAAGCGGAGCAGACGGTGCGCCGTCGCCCCTGTCGCTCATGGTCAACGCGTCCAGGGCAGCCCTCTCTGACAGTGGTGCAGACCTCTCCAAGGCCATCGACACGATTGCCGTTGTTCGCATCTTTGAAGATTCAGTCGGTGGCGCACCGCACCCGCACGGCCATAACACCAACCTTCCCGGCACGCTGGCGCGCGATATTGGCGCTGCACCCGATACGCTGATCTATGAAACCGTTGGCGGTCAGAGCCCACAGGCCCTTGTCAATGAGATGGCCGCGCGCATCCATGCGGGCGATGCTGACTGCGTGCTGATCTCCGGTTCCGAGGCCAATCGGGCCTCGAAGGGCGCGCGCCGGAACAATGTGGAAATTAACTGGGCCGACGGCGCTGATGTGGATTACGAAGATCGCGGCATGGGTCCGATGATGCTGTCGCGCGAAGAAATCAAGCATGGCATCGTCGCGCCAGCTTATTTCTATGGCCTGTTCGAAAACGCCATCGCCGCCCGCGAAGGCCATTCACGCAGCCAGCACCGCAAGGCCATGGCCGAACTCTTCCAGCCCTTCTCTGTTGTTGCTGCAAAGAACCCGTATTCTCAATTCCCGGAGGAACGCTCGGTTGAGTTTCTTTCGACACCGTCCAAGGCGAACTACGAATATGCTGATCCGTTCCTGAAATGGTTCATCGCCCAGGACGCTGTGAACCAGGGCGCTGCTGCGATCCTGATGAGCAGTTCCAAAGCCGACGCATTGGGTGTTCCGGAAGACAAGCGTGTCTATCTTCACGGTGCAGGCGAAGCGGCCGACGATCTGATCTCGCTGCGCCCGAGACTCGACGGCTCATGGGCAATGCAGACCGCTATAGATCGCGCATTGGATCAGGCCGCGAAAGCAACAGGCGATATCAAGCATCTGGATCTCTATTCCTGCTTTCCATGCGCCGTGTTCTCTTCAACTGCCGCGCTGGGCATCGACTGGAAGAATGATCCGCGCCCACTCACCCTGACGGGTGGCCTGCCCTTTTTTGGCGGACCGGGAAACAATTATTCCCTGCACGGTATCGCGGAAATGGTGTCGACCCTTCGCGCAGATCCCGGCAGCTATGGCCTTGTGCTCGCCAATGGTGGCTGGATGACAAAGGAAGCGGTCGGGATCTACTCGACACAGAAGCCGAC
>NZ_DFME01000107.1:40754-42684 GCF_002375605.1 Hyphomonas sp. UBA3601
ACGCTGGAAACCTTCACGGTCACGCATGGCAAGGAAGGACCGAACAAAGGCATCGCGTTCGTACGCCTCGAGGATGGGCGCCGGGCACTTGCCGTCGCATCCCCCGCTGCGCTCGCGACGTTACGTGAAGATGCCTCGCCCGTCGGCCGCAAGGTTGCCGTCAGCGTGGATACTGAAAAGGAGCGTGGCACGTTCAGTTTCATCTGACCGAGCCGCTTGCCCCGCCCCCCGGTTTCGACCAATCTCCGGCGCATGACGAAACATTTCAAGACATTCGGCGTCATTGGCGGCGGCGCATGGGGCACAGCGATTGCCCAGATGCTGACCCGTGAGGCCCAGGACGTGCTGATCTGGTGCCGCGAAGCAGAGGTGGCCGAAGCCATCAATACGCGCCATGAGAATACGGTCTTCCTGCCGGGCGTACCTTTGAACCCCGCGCTCAAGGCGACATCGGACCTCGCAGACCTGCACCTGATGGACGCGCTCTTTTCTGTCGCCCCTGCCCAGCACACACGGGCAACCTTGCAGGCACTGAAAGAGCATATCCGCCCCGGCACACCAGTTGTCCTCTGCTCCAAAGGCATCGAACTGAAGACAGGCGAATTCATGACGCAGGTGCTGGCCGACGAGCTGCCCGAAGCGGTTCCGGCTGTCATGTCCGGCCCGAGCTTCGCCATCGATGTGGCCAAGGGCCTGCCGACGGCTGTGACCTTTGCCATCGAAAATGAAACCCTTGGCGCCGAACTGATCGCCGCTGTTGCGACCCCGAATTTCCGCCCTTACCTCGCGCATGACCTGTTAGGTGCAGAGATCGGCGGCGCGGTGAAGAATGTGCTCGCCATTGCGTGTGGTATCGCACTCGGCAAGGGCCTGGGCCGCTCTGCCCATGCAGCGCTCATTGCCCGCGGCAGCGCGGAAATGACCCGGCTCGCTCTTGCCCTGGGCGCCGAGCGCGAAACCCTTTCCGGCCTGTCAGGGCTGGGCGACCTCGTCCTGACCTGCTCTTCCGAGACGAGCCGCAACATGAGCTGCGGACTGGCGTTGGGCAGAGGTGAGCCCCTTGAAGACATCATGGGCGCGCGAAACGCCGTGACCGAAGGCGTCGCAACCGCGCCGGTTCTGAAACGGATTGCTGCAGAACGCGGCGTCGACATGCCGATCTGTGATGCAGTTGCGGATGTGATTGAAGGCGCAATCAGTGTCGATGACGCGATCCAACGCCTGCTGATGCGTCCGAACAAGGTTGAAACAGTCTAGGACGGATTTACCGACATCAAGCCCGTCACACCGGGGTTTTCACCAGTTCGAAATGAGACCGGACGGTGGGTTTGTCATCCGGAGAAACCGCGACACCGGTCTTGATCAGCTCGATCATATGACCAAGCACAGACATGGCTGCGGCTGGATGCAAGCGCTTGTCGACTTCGGCGTACATCACCTTGACCATTTCAGGGATCGAGGACTGACCCGCCCGAAGCTGGTCAAGAATGGCAGCTTCGCGAGCCCGGCGGTGGTTGGCGTATTCCGTGATGAAATGGTCGACGAATTCGCGGCCACGCACCGGATCGCCATGGGTAGGCCAAAGCGTGTCGAATTTCCTGGATTGAATCTTGTCGAGGCTGCGCATGTAATCGCCCATGTCCCCATCCGGCGGCGCGACAACAGTCGTGGACCAGCCCATGATGTGATCACCCGACAGACACGCATTCTCTTCGCGCAAGCCGAAGCAGAGATGGTTGCAAGTGTGACCCGGCGTCTCAATCACATCGAGTGTCCAGCCGGGGCCCGAAATCACGTCGCCATCGCCAACTTTGACATCCGGCATGAAGCCAAGGTCGTCTGCACTGCCAAGCTCGCCCTTGGCGGTCGGCACGCCGCAATTTTTCGCGTAAGTCTTGCAACCCGCCCACTGCGCCAAAGGCGTCGCCAG
>NZ_DFME01000107.1:42883-46197 GCF_002375605.1 Hyphomonas sp. UBA3601
CCATGACCGATGATGTAGACGCCGGTGCCAACATAGGTGAACGGCCCGGGATTGTTCGCGATTACGCGGCGAATGAGCGGGGAAACCTGCTCTACGATGCCGTATTCGAACTCGATTTCGCGAACGTAGGGAATAGCCATATTATTCTAGTCTCTTGCAGCGATCCTGGCTTGCCGGAGCGATCAGCGCTTCTTCGAAGCAAAGGCGACGGCAAAGGCCTGCGCCATGCGACGTGTAGCCCTCAGCTTGGCGCCAAGCTTCAGCGCCACGGGCGGGCCCATATCCGTCTTGTTTGCATCGACGATGTAGATTCGTCCGGATGAACGGTCACGTAGGACGTCAACGCCGCCCCAGTCCAGTCCGATCGATGCAGCAAACCGCTCAATCACGGCAATTTCATCGCTCGTGTAGCAATTGCGAGGCTCGTCGAGCAAAACCTGAACATTCTCGTTCAGGAAACGGCGCTCCAAGGGCCGACGCTTGCGGAACACGATGACGGGTGAGCCGGCCACGATGCAACAGCGCAGATCCTCGACCAGACCGCCTTCGATCTCATTGTCGACGAGGCGCTGATAGGTCTTGCCCGGCAGGGGCGTATCCAGCGGACCTTCCAGAATCCGGCCATCATGCGCGGCATTCAATTCAGACTTCTCGACCATGCGGCCCTGATGGGTCGTTGGGTCAACCGATAGAGAATATCCCGCAGCCTCACCGAAAGCGGCTGCGACGGTCGATTTTGAAATATCATCACAAGTGAAATTGACCAGTTTCGCCCCATCACGAACCATCGGGACCGTATTGTCGGTTTCGGTGGAGTCATCAAACTGCATGACAATGTCAGCGGTCGCGACGTCATCAATCAATTTGGCACCTGACACATGTGTCACGGGCCAGATGAAATACCATGGGCGTGGCTTGTCAGGATAGAATGCAATCGTGGGGCGCTTGTGTCCGGTGACCCGGCGCCAGGTGCGCCATGTCTGCGCAAAGAAATAGAAGCAGAACCAGGTGAAGATGTCGTGCGCCAGCGAAAATGTGAGCGGAACGCGGTGCCCGGTCTTCTTCACCAGCATGGCGCCGTCATCGTATTTGAAATCGGTGATCCACAGACGATCGCTCATCCATTCCACTCCTCTTGCGCATACAGCCTCATGGCCAGCGCCTCCCTGTCTTGGCCTTCGCATGACCGGTCATCACTGACAACACACATAATGCGGCGCAAGTGTGACCACTTGCTCACAACATCTGTGAGCAGGATGGTCACAGCAGCGATTGCAGACTCGACAGATCATAGCCCGCATCTGCGGCAGCATCGACGATTTCCTGACCTGTACCCTGCCCGGCATGAGTCAGGGCCCATGCCGTTATGCATCGTGTCCCGGTGCGGCAATACGCCAACACCGGTTGAGGCGCTTCGTTCAGGATATTGCTCATCCGCTCGACGACTTCTGGGGTGGGGGCGCCTGAGAAAGGAAGTGCCACAAAGGCCAAACCCAGGGATTCGGCTTTGGCACGAATCGCGCCCATACGGGGCTGGTCTACGCCGCCTTCGCCATCTGGGCGGTTCGCAACAATGGTTTTGAAGCCTGCAGCCTGAATTTGGGCAACATCCTCCTCGTTAATCTGGGGGGCGACAGCAAAAGCTTCCGTAACGCGGCGAATATCGGCCATATTTTAGTGTCCCTGCCTGAGTCTGCGGTCTTGATCGGCTGTCGCTACAAGCTAAGGATTGCGGATCGTTATGCCAAGCGTCGGTGACGGCGGCATGATCAAATTCCTATTACCAGCAGCGGAATAACTTAAGTACGTGTCCTCATTTCAACGTGTCATCAGCCGAATTCCGTGGGCCTATACGTTCAGGCGTCTGCTAATTGCAATCCCCACAATGCTTGCCATCATAACGATGGCGTTCTTCATGATGCGAGCCGCGCCGGGCGGTCCGTTCGATGGGGAGCGGAAACTGCCGCCTGCGATCGAACAGGCCCAACTCGCCTATTTCGGCATGGATAAGCCCGTTCACGAGCAGTATTTCGACTATGTCGGCGGCGTGCTGGTCGGGGATTTTGGCCCGTCCTACAAGACGCTTGGCAAGAGCGTAAACGACTTGATTGCAGACGGCCTGCCCATCTCCCTCACCATCGGGTTTCTCTCCATGGGTCTGGGAATAGCGGTGGGCACATTGCTGGGTGTTTTTGCGGGACTCAGGCAGAATTCAGCGGCGGATTACAGCGTCATGGGGATCGCCATGGCAGGCATTTCGATCCCCACCTTTGTTACCGGTCCGATCCTGATTTTCATCTTTGCCCTGGGGGCTGGCATCTTCGCGGTTGGCGGTCTCGGAACCTATCCGAATATCGGGATGAACTGGCACAATATGACCTTGCCCGTAATTACTCTGGCCCTGCCACAGATTGCGATCATCTCCCGCCTCATGCGCGCCTCGATCATCGAGACAATGCGTTCCAACCATATCCGCACGGCGCGTTCCAAAGGCCTGACCGAACGCCAGGTGATTGCGCGTCACGCCCTGCCATCGGCCTTGCTGCCACTGATCTCGTATGCCGGCCCCGCAATGGCACGCGTCATGACCGGGTCAGTGGTGATCGAAAAGATTTTCGGCCTGCCCGGCCTCGGCTCATATTTTGTCGATGGTGCCCTGAACCGTGACTACACGCTCGTGATGGGCGCAATCATTGTCTATGCGGGCCTGATCGTACTGCTCAATCTTGTAGCAGACATTCTCTACGCCCTGCTTGATCCGAAAGTGAAGTACGATTGATGACGGATCTTGATCCTCTCCTCGACCCGACTGGTCGCATCGAACCGGTTCAGAATGCCATTATTGGGGGACGCTCGCTCTGGGAAGATGCCCGGGCGCGCCTGTTCCGCAACCGCGCCGCCGTCGTCTCCATGTGGATTCTCGGCTTCCTCATTCTGTTTGCAGTCGTCGGGCCATTTGTCTGGGTCCACAAATACAGCACCATTTCTGACCTGCGCACCATTGCGCCGACGCTGGAAGGCCTGCATCCGCTCGGAACCGACCTGCAGGGACGAGACCTGCTTGCGCGCCTGATGATCGGCCTGCGTATCTCGCTCATGGTCGGCATTGTCGCCACGGCTGTCAGCCTCGTGATCGGCGTCAGTTGGGGTGCGACGGCAGGTTATCTCGGTGGTCGCGTCGACAATTTCATGATGCGCATTGTCGACGTACTCTACGCTCTGCCCTTCATCTTCTTCGTGATCCTGTTGCTGACGGTGTTTGAGCGCAACATTGTGCTGATCTTTGCAGCCATCGGCGCGATCGAGTGGCTGAC
>NZ_DFME01000107.1:46350-54958 GCF_002375605.1 Hyphomonas sp. UBA3601
GACATCATTGTGCGCCACATCCTGCCGAACGTGATCGGCCCGGTCGCCGTCTATGTCACGCTGACCATCCCGGTGGTGATCCTCGCCGAAAGCTTCCTGTCCTTCCTCGGCCTCGGTGTGAACGAGCCCCTTACCTCACTTGGCGTGCTGATTTCGGATGGCGCACACCGGATGGAAGAAAAGCCCTGGATGCTGCTGGCACCCGCCGTCACGATGGCAGTCACCTTGTTGTGCCTCAACTTTATCGGTGACGGCCTGCGCGATGCGCTGGATCCGAAAGACCGCTAGACAGTTTTCACCTGGCACCTGGACAGACTGGACCAAATGCCCGCCACACAGGGAAAATCTTGGTGTTCAGGGTGGCCTTTGCTGGTGCGCTGAGGCAAGAGATTCGCGGGTAATTTGAAAGAGCAAACGATGGCAAAATCGATGACCAGCATCGTTCCGGTACTGATGTGCGGTGGAGCAGGCACGCGGCTCTGGCCGCTGTCGCGAAAGAGCTATCCCAAGCAATTTGTTCCCCTGATCGGCGATACATCCCTGTTCCAGGCATCCGCGCTGAGATTGACCGGAGGCGCCTTCACGCCGCCGCTTGTCCTCACCAATGCGGATTTCCGGTTCATCGTGCAAGAACAGCTCACCGACATCGAAATCGATGACGCTTCCATCATGATCGAGCCAGACGCGCGCAACACGGCCCCGGCAATCCTGGCGGCAGCACTGCATCTGCAAAAGACCCAACCAGATGCCCTGATGCTGATCGCACCATCCGACCATGTCATCCCGGACAGTGATGCATTTCTGGAGTCAATCAATGCGGCCGTCGATGCGGCCCAAAAAGGCCAGCTCGTCACGTTCGGAATCCAGCCCACACATCCCGAAACCGGATACGGATATCTGGAGCTCAGCAAGCCGGTGGAAGACTACAGTCTGTCCCCCATCAAGTTGAAGCGTTTCGTGGAGAAGCCCTCTGCGACCAATGCCCTTAAAATGGTGAATAGTGGTGACTACCTCTGGAACGCAGGGATCTTCCTGTTCAGCGTCAAAAGCATTGTCGAAGCTTTCCAGAAACATGAACCGGGCATGGTTGAATGCGTGAGCAAGTCTGTCGATGACCTGCAGATGGATCTCGGCTTTATGAGGCTCGATCCGGAGAGCTGGAACCGGGCCCAGTCGATCTCGATCGACTATGCAGTCATGGAACGCACCGAAAATCTTAGCGTCGTGCCATTTTCGGGCGGATGGTCAGACCTTGGCGGCTGGGACGCCGTATTGCGCGAAACCGGGCCGGACAAGCATGGGGTTTCGACCAGCGGACATGTCACGGTCATGGATTGCCAAGACTCCCTGATCAGGTCCGAAGATAATGGACTGGAAGTCGTCGGTATCGGCCTGAAGAACATCATAGCCGTTGCCATGCCGGATGCGGTGCTGATCGCGGATGCGTCCCGCGCACAGGACGTGAAACTGGCCGTTACCGAGCTCAAGGCCAAACAGGCACGCCAGGCCGAGCAATTTCCGCGGGACTATCGCCCCTGGGGCTGGTTTGAGTCCATTGCGATGGGCGAACGTTTTCAGGTCAAGCGCATCCAGGTAAAGCCGGGCCAGTCGCTGTCCCTTCAATCGCACCATCATCGCGCCGAGCACTGGATTGTCGTATCCGGAACAGCCAAGGTCACGATCAATGAGGACGTCAAGCTCGTCACCGAGAACCAGTCCGTATACATCCCTGTAGGATCCGTTCACCGGCTGGAAAATCCGGGGAAACTGCCCGTCGTCCTAATCGAAGTTCAAACTGGCAGCTATCTCGGTGAGGATGACATCATACGATACGAAGATAAATACGCGCGCGATTAGAGTCTGCGGAGTCGAACTTATTTGAATTCGAATGAATCTGCACCTTGCGGCACGAGGTGCGGCACTCTTATCTAAAGAGTTCCCCCATTTCAGACCCGAGGATGCCCGTTGGAACTCTTTGTCTTCCTTTGCAGCCTCATCATATTTGTCAGTTTTGCGCTGATGCCGCTGGCAAGGCGAGCAGGAGCTCCATTTCTCTTGATCGCACTTCTCATCGGCATGCTGCTGGGAGAAGATGGTCCAGGCCGTATTCAATTCAGTAATTTCAACTTTGCGTTCGACCTTGGCAGCGTGGCCCTGGCCGTCATCCTGTTTGCCGGCGGATTGGAAACTGGACGCAGCGTCTTCCGTTCCGCTGGTGCGCCGGCATCCCTACTCGCAACCATCGGTGTGCTGATTACAGCAGGCATCACGGGTGTTGCGGCCTGTCTATTCATGGGACTGCCCTGGCAAGTTGGTCTATTGCTTGGCGCAGCGGTCGCCTCTACCGACGCGGCCGCGACCTTCCTTCTCGTTCAGCAAAGCGGCATAGCCCTGAGACAACGCCTGAAGGATACGCTGCTGTTGGAATCCGGCCTGAACGACCCGATGGCCATTTTCCTGACAGTGTCGCTTACCACGCTGGTCGCCTCCATACAGACCAATGCGCCGGCGGACCTCCCCGGCATGGCTCTGTTTCTGCTCATGCAAGCCGGTATCGGCATTTTGGGCGGCGTCCTTGGCGGCAGGCTTCTGGCCCGCATTCTTGATCGCCTTTTCCTGCCAATGGGCACGTATCCCATCATGACCCTTGCAGGCGCCCTCGTCATCTTTACCGGCGTGTCGCTGGTTGGAGGCAGCGGCTTCCTCGCGGCATATCTTGCCGGCGTCAGTTTCAAGGCCAAACTGAAGCGACCAATCGATCGCATTGTCGACTTCAATGAAGCCTTCCAGTGGCTCTGCCAGATGGTGTTATTCCTGACCCTCGGTCTGCTCGTTACGCCGAGTGCGCTGTTAAACGACATCTGGCCTGCCATCGGATGCGCCGCAGTATTGATGCTGATCGCTCGACCGCTCGCCGTATTTGCCAGCGTGGGATGGATGGGCTTTTCCTTCCGTGAGAATGTCTTCCTGAGCTGGGTGGGCCTGCGCGGCGCGGTACCGATCCTTCTCGCGATCTATCCTGTCATCGCACCAGGACCGATTTCAGTTGGCTTCTTCAATGTCGTGTTCGTGATCGTGACAATCTCGCTGACCATTCAGGGCTGGACGATTGCGCCGACAGCACGGCTCCTTCGTCTGGGCCCGGAAGCCCAGACAAAGGAAATAACTGATACCTAGCGCAGCGCGATCTCGATATCATCGAGCAGATTGCGGACCCGTTTGGCATTCGCACCAAGATCAGACAGGCCGACCCGACTGGTTGAGCGCACATCAATGCGGGACCCGCCCTCTTCTGTCGGCTGGATACGGATCATGATGTCATCCTTGAAATCAAACCAGAAGCTCGTTTCGGTTGCCTCGATGCGACCGGCCGTCTCGTCACTGGCAACGATCACCCAACCGCGCTCCTTCACAAGCGTGAGGATGGCCTCGAATGCCGCTTCCGACGGAGCTTGAGTGATATAGGAATCAAGTTTCGGATAAGGAGCGTCCGCACGGTCATCCTGTTGGGTCGGATCGAATTCGGCCTCTTCCTGCAATTCGGACACGAGGCGCCCCGGAGTGCCCGGCCAACGGTCTTCGGCATATTCCGGAACGATTGGTGCAGCTTCGACCGGGTTCATGGCCTCGGTCTCGGCCCGGACGGCGAGCAGGGCATCGCTCGGCATGATCGGGTTGGACCAGTCGGTCTGAACGTCGTGGATCGGCGGCAAGCGGGACGCTTCCCCGCCAAACGCCGCGACGCGCCCAAAGCTGAGCCCGGCAATCAAGAGCGAGGCAAACGCCAGAATGAAAGCGCGTTTCCGGGGTGCTTTGATCAATGAGAGGATCACCGCGATCACTGAGACACCGAGCGCCACGAAGATCAGCTTGAGTCCCCAATTGATCGTCATCAGACCAAGCCCGACCTGCCAGTTCCACAGGCCCAGCTTGGTGCCAAGCGCTGCGATGATGAACCAGAAGACCGTAAAGATCGACAAGGCAAGCGACGCCTTGGCAACCGTGCCGCGCCATCCGGCATCCTGTGTCTGTTCTGTCGTATCCATTGTGTTTCCAGCCCTCTCCGGATGAACCCTGTCACCTGACATAGATCACACTGCCCCTCTCAACCAGTCTCGTGGAACAGATTCGTGCGGAACAGCGTCCGCTCCTGCACGTTCAAACTGAACCTCTTCAACGTCAATTCGAAAGGAAAGACCATGGACCATTCCGGCAGCTATCTCCGCTTCGGCCTAATGATCACGACCTCCGCCATCGTCATGTTCGGACTTATGTATCTAAACACCTATGCCCTGCCCCATGTGCATTGGAGTGAAACCCGCTTCTACATGACCCTCATCATGGCCGCGTCGATGGCGATCGTGATGTTGGCCTTCATGCTCAACATGTACCAGGATAGCCGCAAGAACCTCGCAATATTCGTCGGCAGTGGCCTGCTCTTTGTTACCGCCCTGCTTCTGGTGCGCTCGCAAGCAACGGTAAGCGACCAATCATATATGCGCGCCATGATCCCGCATCATTCCATCGCCATCATGACCAGCGAAAGGGCGGGCATAGAAGACGTACGCGTTCAGCAATTAGCCGATGAAATCATCAAAGCTCAGAAGGTGGAAATAGCTGAAATGGAATGGCTGATCGATGACATCTCCAAAAATGGAAAAGCGGCCACTCCCGAAGAAGCGGCCGCCCGTCCAGTTCCCGAGTTCAGCCCGAACTAGGCCGTCGGCAGCTTGTAGTCCTTGAACTGGTTGCGCAGGGCCAGCTTGTTGATCTTGCCCGTGGCGCCAAGCGGAATTTCATCGACAAAGACGACATCGTCCGGTGTCCACCATTTGGCAATCTTGCCTTCCAGTTGGGCCAGCACGTCTTCCTTGCTCGGCGTTTCCCCCGGCGCGGCTTGAACCACCAGGAGTGGGCGCTCATCCCATTTCGGGTGATAGATGCCGATAGCCGCCGCATTGGCCACTTTCGGGTGGCCGACCGCGATGTTCTCGATGTCGATGGAGGAAATCCACTCGCCGCCTGATTTGATCACATCCTTCGCGCGGTCGGTGATGGTCATCGTGCCATACTCGTCGATATTGGCGACATCGCCCGTATCAAAATAGCCGTCCTCGTCCAGCACGTCGCCGCCGACGCCCTTGAAGTATCCAGCTGCAATCGCAGCGCCGCTCACCATCAACCGGCCAGACGTCTCGCCATCATTCGGCAGCACCTTGCCTTCGTCATCGACGATCTTGAGCTCCACGCCGAATGGCGGGCGCCCNNTGCGACGCTGAACGACGAAAAGCCACCGATCATCGTGATTAACACAAACTTCGAGGCAAAAGGCCCCTTGGATTTTACATTAGATTGTTTCATTTATTCCTCCCTTTTGGTCGTTTTTTCGCGCCCTATGCGCGGTCGCAAACAGGCGGAACATGCGATCCGCAAACCCGCTTGCCTGATTTCAGGCTACGCCAGAAGCACGTCCCCATAGGCTTCCCGCAGCTTGTTCTTCAGCACCTTACCGGTTGCGTTTCGTGGAAGCTCATCCACAAAAACGACCGTATCCGGGATCTGCCATTTGGCGACTTTGTCAGAAAAGAAGGCAATCAAATCCTTCTCTGACACTTTTGCTCCTGGTGCCTTGACCGCGACAAGGACCGGCCGTTCGTCCCATTTTTCATGTTTTGCCGCGATTGCGGCGGCATCCACGATACCGGGATGACCGACCGCGATGCCCTCAAGTTCGACGGTGGAAATCCATTCGCCGCCAGATTTTATGATGTCCTTGGAGCGATCCCGGATCGTCATGAACCCATCGGCATCAATCGAGGCCACATCGCCGGTTTCAAACCATCCATCGGATGCCAAAGTCGTGCCCGGCTCCGCACAAAAGTAGCTGTCTACGACCCAATGGCCGCGAATGCGAAGATTGCCTTGCGCCGCCCCATCCTCGGGAAGTGTGCTGCCTTCATCGTCAACGATCTTGAGTTCCACGCCATAGGGCGGGCGGCCCTGGCTTTCTCGCACTTTCGCCTGCTCTTCCTCGGTCATGCCTGCATGGCGTTCCAGCAAGGCATTCGCGGTCCCGAGAGGCGAGGTTTCGGTCATGCCCCAGGCGTGGACAACATCCACTTCATAATCCTGCTCGAAGGCACGAAGAATCTTCTCCGGAATGGCTGAGCCCCCGATCAGAACCTTCTTCAAGTGCGGCAGCTTGAGATTGTTTTCCTGCAAATGTGTCAGCAGCATCAGCCAGACGGTTGGAACCGCGGCGGTGATCGTCACCTTTTCCGTATCCAGCAATTCATAGATGGATGCGCCATCCATCTGTGCCCCCGGCATTACCATGTTCGAGCCGACAGCAGGACAGGACAGTGCAAGGCCCCACGCATTGGCGTGGAACATCGGCACGACCGGCAGCACCACATCGTCAGCGCCCATGCCCATCACATCCTTGCCCATCGTGATCAGCGTGTGCAACACGTTCGAGCGGTGGGAGTAGAGAACTCCTTTCGGATCGCCTGTAGTGCCCGACGTATAACAAAGGCCACATGCGGTATCTTCCGGGAAGTCGCCCCAGCGGACCTCGGTCGAGCGACCATCAATCCAGATATCAAACGGGATTGCACCGAGAGAGTTTTCCGGCATCGTGTCAGCATCAGCGTATATGACGAAAGTCTTCACCGTCTGCAGATGGTCCTTGATGGCCTCCACAATAGGCAGGAAGGTCTTGTCGAAGATGAGCACCTTGTCTTCGGCGTGATTTGCGATCCAGGCGACCTGTTCAGGGTGCAGGCGTGGATTGATCGTGTGGAGCACCGCGCCAATGCCCATGGCGCCATACCAGGAGGCCATATGCCGTTCAGAGTTCCAGCCCAGCGTCGCCACGCGGTCGCCCAACTGAATGCCGCTATCGATAAGCGCATTCGAGACCTGCTTGGACTGGTCAAAGAGATTGGCATAGGTCGTGCGGACAATATGGCCTTCCACGCGCCGAGTGATGATTTCTCGTGTAGGATTGATGCGCTTGGCGTGTTCGAGGATTTTGTTAACCGTCAGCGGCCAGTCCTGCATGATACCCAGCATGGTAAGTCTCCCTGTAATGTTTTGTCTTCGGCAATAATTGCCTGATTTAGAACCGGTTTATGCGTGCGATTGCTGCAGCGCAAGAAGAGGACCACCCGAATGAACCACTCCGCACTGCTTGTTATCGCTCTCATCCTGCTGTCTGGCTGCGGCCCGTCAAGCGATACCCCACAGTCAGGGGCCGTGGAGCCCGCAATCACCGAAGCTTCTGCGCGCATGCCCCTGCCCGACTATTTCGACTGCCTGCGTGAAAACGGAGGCGTGGTGATCGCTGCGCATCGCGGGGGCCCTGCGCCGGGCTATCCTGAGAATGCCATTGAGACGATGCAGTTCAATTTCGACAACGGGGTCCGGATCTTCGAGATTGATGTCGCCGAAACCCGAGACGGCGTGTTGACCCTGATGCATGATGACCGGCTGAACCGAACGACGACCGGCCGGGGCTATGTCTCCGATATCAGCTGGGAAGAACTGTCGGGCCTGACCCTGGTCGACAATGATGATCGTCACACGCGCTTTAGCCCGCCCAAGCTGACCGACGCCCTGATCTGGGCCCGAAACAGCGGCGCCATTCTGGAACTCGACCGCAAGAAGACTACAAGCTTCGCCAATATGGCCAAGACCGTTTATGCGGCGGGCGCGGAAGAGAACATCATCATGATTTCCTACAATGATGACGAAGCCGCCGAAATCGCAGCCATCGACCCCCATTTCATGATGACCGCCTCGGCACGCGGCGGCCGTGACATTGCGGCACTTGAGGCACGCGGTGTGGACTCCCGTCGACTGATCGCCTGGACCGGCACTGGCCGCCCCGATGCCGCAGCCTGGGATCGCAATGCCCGCAATGATGTCGAATCCGCTTTCGGCACGCTGGGTCGTTCCGGCGAGCGATTGGACGATATCTATCTGGCCGACGGCAACGGATCGGAGTTTCAGGATCTTGCCGATGACGGCCTCGTCATGCTGGCCACTGACCGGCCGCTCGAAGCGGCCGCGGCAATGACCGCAGATGACACCGCCATCGCCGCGTGTGGTGGCTAGGCTCGGGCAGAAACCATCCGTTGCCAGAGCACAAAGATCACAGGCACAACCAGCTCGATACCCAGCGCGACCATCTGGTCCTGCGCGGGCTGACCGACGGTCATCACTGAGACAAGACGACCGAGCCCTCCGATAAAGATGGCTGCGCTAACCACCAGAAGAAGCCGCCCTTGTTTTTCGATGGATGGAATGATCGACCAGATCAGGAAGCTCACCACAAGATACATACCGGAGAAGTACCGATACTGATTGTCCAGTTCTGTCGTGACGCCTGCCGGGGACAATCGTTCCGCCCCGTGCAGAAAGCCCATCAGGGCAAAAATAGCGGGAATGAGTGAGAAAATGCCAAGGGCAATCTGAAGTCCGCGTTTCATTATGTGGTGTACCTCCCCTAACGGCGCATCGTTTCCGTACGCCCTGCCGTCACTTACTCACGGCAAATGTCTGGTGACAATGATTGACGCAACGTCTTCCCAGACGTATGAGGCGC
>NZ_DFME01000107.1:55075-63177 GCF_002375605.1 Hyphomonas sp. UBA3601
TGGGACGCCCGCCGCTCGCAAGGCCTTTGGTCTTTCGGTGAAGATCCCCCGGCGCACTCCGCGCCGCGACTTTTGATCACGGAACACCGGTCCATCCGGCAGTCCCGCGGCAAGGCGAGCCCCGCTGAGAAGCGACTGCCCGGACAAGGATGTTTCCAATGTCTATTTCAATAACAACGCGCGAACAGGCCAAGGCCCGTGCCCGCGACATACGGACAGAACAGGCAAATGCCGGTACGTCCATCTCACATGCGAGAGCACTTGAGCTCGTCGCGACTGAACTCGGCTACCGCGACTGGAATACCGCATCGGCGCGCCTGTCGAACAAACCCGAGGCACCCTGCCAGCTGGGTGACCGCATCTCG
Source organism: Hyphomonas sp. UBA3601 (assembly GCF_002375605.1). Taxonomy (NCBI): domain Bacteria; kingdom Pseudomonadati; phylum Pseudomonadota; class Alphaproteobacteria; order Hyphomonadales; family Hyphomonadaceae; genus Hyphomonas; species Hyphomonas sp. UBA3601. Next base: position 55,441 of record NZ_DFME01000107.1, read on the forward strand.
GGCCGCTACCTCAAACAATCCTTTGAGGGGCGCGTGCATGCAATCCGCGAACTGGCGGGTGGCATGGGGTACGAAGTGACCCTGCACTTCGACACGCCGGTAGATGTGGTTGAGTTCGAGAGCTTCTCGGGATTTCGCCAGCGCGTGACCGCCATGGTGAGTGGTGATGGCGTGTCATGGGCAAAGACCAGTGATGGCGTCCCGCACCTTGTCATCGAAGCCGTCTCGAACGGAATCGTTTGATCTGGCAGCGGAACGCTACGGATAGAGTCGACCGGTGGTCCAACCCTCGTTTGAGCGGACAAACTTCAGCCGGTCGTGCATCCGGAAAGCCTGGTCCTGCCAGAACTCGATCTCGACCGGCACGACACGGAACCCGCCCCAGAATTCGGGGCGGGGAATGTCTGGTCCGTCGCCGAAGATTTCCGATAGTTCAGCCACGCGCTGTTCGAACTCGGCCCGATCGGCCAGTGGACGCGACTGGTCAGACGCGATGGCGCTGATACGGCTCTGGGCGGCACGGGTGGCAAAATACTCATCGGCGGCCTCTTCGGAGACTGGCATAACCGTCCCGCGCACCCGCACCTGCCGGCGCTGGCTCTTCCAATGAAAGCCAAGCGCTGCTTTGGGGGTCTCGGTCAGTTGCTGGCCTTTGGCACTTTCGAGATTGGTGAAGAAAACAAACCCCGCCTCAGTCACCTCTTTCAACAATACAATACGGACATCCGGCATGCCGTCAGCGTCCACGGTCGCCAGAGACATTGCGTTGGAATCATTCGGTTCGGCTTCGCGCGCCGCCGCCATCCACTCTTTGAACAGGGCTATCGGGTCAGCCACGTCTGGAATCAGGGGTTTTCCCGACGGGTCGGTCAGATAATCCGTCGCGCTGGGTGAAGGGGGAATGATGTCGGGTTGGTCGCTCTGGCTCATCGATCTGTCCGCTCGTCAGGCTGTGGGGGCTGGCCGTCATATAGGCCAATCGGGCGCGGAGTCATACCGCTACGGCGGCGACATCCTGCGGCATAGGCGCATGGCCGCTTGCCCTTCTCTGACAAATTCGTCATTGATGCCGCGAAATCACCCTATGCAAGAAGGACTCTCCCATGAAAAAGCCCGTGAAAGTCGCTGTAACTGGCGCTGCAGGCCAGATCGGTTATGCGCTCCTGTTCCGCATTGCCGCTGGAAACATGCTTGGACCTGACCAGCCGGTCGACCTTCACCTGCTGGAAATCACGCCTGCGCTCGGCGCGCTCGAGGGCGTGGTCATGGAATTGAACGATTGCGCCTTCCCGCTCCTGAACAATATCGTCGCCACTGACGACCCGAATGTTGCGTTCAAGGATTGCGACTTTGCCCTGCTCGTCGGCGCGATGCCACGCAAACAGGGCATGGAACGCAAGGACCTGCTGTCTGCAAATGGCGGTATCTTCGGCCCACAGGGTAAGGCGATCAATGATCATGCCAGCCGAGACGTGAAAGTGCTTGTCGTCGGCAACCCGGCCAACACCAATGCCCTGATCGCACAACAGAATGCGCCTGATCTGGATCCGAAATGCTTCACCGCCATGGTCCGTCTCGACCACAACCGCGCGATGAGCCAACTGGCTGAGAAGACGGGCGCCCACAATACCGACATCAAGAAGATGACAATCTGGGGCAACCATTCCTCAACTCAGTACCCAGACCTGCATCACGCCACCGTCAAAGGCGAAGCTGCCCTCTCCAAGGTCGATCAGGACTGGTACGAAAACACGTTCATCCCGGACGTGCAGCAGCGCGGCGCAGCTATCATCAAGGCACGTGGTGCCTCTTCGGCCGCTTCGGCTGCGTCAGCCGCCATCGATCATATGCGCAGCTGGGCCCTCGGCACCGAAGCTGGTGACTGGGTGTCCATGGGCATCCCGTCCGATGGCTCCTACGGCATTGAGCCGGGCGTCATCTACGGCTACCCGTGCACCTGCAAGGACGGCAAGTACGAGATCGTCCAGGGTCTCGAAATCGGTGAATTCTCGCGCGCCCGCATGGATGCGACCGAGAAAGAACTGCGCGAAGAGCGCGAAGCTGTTCAGGACCTGCTCGGCTAGGCCCTGACTCAATACTGAAACGGGCAGCCATGTCTCACAACACGTTCGGCCACCTCTTCCGCGTGACCACCTGGGGCGAAAGCCACGGGCCCGCACTCGGATGCGTGGTCGATGGCTGCCCGCCTAGTCTTCCGCTGGATGAGGCCTTCATTCAGCAATTCCTCGACCAGCGCCGCCCCGGCACCTCGCGATTCGTAACCCAGCGTCGGGAACCCGATCAGGTGAAAATCCTGTCCGGCGTCTTTGAGGATGACCGGACCGGCGGCCCTGTCACCACAGGCACACCGATCTCGCTGATGATCGAAAATACAGATCAACGGTCGAAAGATTATGGTGAGATCCGTGATCGGTACCGCCCCGGTCATGCCGACTATTCCTACGATCAGAAATATGGCGTCCGTGACTATCGCGGCGGTGGCCGCTCCAGTGCGCGCGAGACTGCCGCGCGGGTAGCTGCAGGCGCGGTGGCGCGCCGCGTTCTTGGCGACGGAATCTTCTTGCGCGGCGCTGTCGTCCAGATCGGCCCCCATGCCATCGACCGCTCGCGCTGGAACTGGGATGAAACGCAATCGAACCCATTCTGGTGTCCTGACGCCGAAATGGTGCCCGTCTGGGAGACCTTTCTGGACGAAACTCGCAAGGCTGGAAGCTCTGCTGGCGCAATTGTAGAGGTCGAAGCGACGGGGATTCCTGCGGGTTGGGGCGCTCCCATATACGGAAAACTGGATAGCGAACTCGCGGGTGCCATGATGAGCATCAATGCGGCCAAGGGCGTGGAAATCGGCGAAGGCTTTGCCGCCGCGGCTTTGTCCGGTGAGGAAAACGCCGACCAGATGCGCACTGGCAATGACGGCGCCCGTTTCCTGTCCAACCATAATGGCGGCATTGCGGGCGGCATTTCAACCGGTCAGCCGATCGTCGTGCGAATCGCAATCAAACCAACATCTTCCATCCTTACCCCCGTCCAGACTGTCACGCGTGACGGTCAGGAGGTGGACGTACGCACCATCGGACGGCATGATCCCTGTGTTGGCATTCGTGCGGTGCCGGTGGCGGAGGCGATGCTCGCCTGTGTGCTGGCCGACGCGAAGTTGCGACATAGAGGGCAGACGGGAAAATGACCGCAAATGCGCATGTCACAGTAAGTTCACATACCTGCTATCGGCATTGCACATTGAACCTGCTACCTCGCGTTCAGTATTCAAATAGCGATGGGTTGGCGTAATGGGTGGCGTAGAAATTTTCGGCATCATTGGATTTATGCTGGCGTGCTACGCCGTCGTCGCGAATGATTCGATCCAGACACTGGGGACATTCCTGTCCTCGAATGCAAAGCGTCCCTGGTGGGTCCTGTGGATTTTTGCCAGCGCAATTCTGTTGGCCGTGCTCTTCTACGGGTATTTCAATGGTCAGGGAGACGTTGCCTACGAACGTCTCGACAAATTGTCTGTGCTGCCAGGTGAAGGGGATCGCACCGCGGTGCTGATGCCCGGCATTCAATGGTGGCACGCCCTGCCTCCCCTGGTCCTGCTATTCCTGACTCGATTTGGCATCCCTGTGTCGACGACCTTCCTGGTCCTGACCCTGTTTGCCTTGTCGGGCGGGTCTGCCAGCGATGGCATCCTCGAAAAAATGATCATCAAGTCGGCAATGGGCTATGTCGTGGCGTTCGCGTGCGGCGCTGTGATCTGGATAATAATTTCCCGCACGTTCGAGCGTTGGGTCTTTCATACGAAAGACGAATTGCCTTGGCCCTACTGGATCACATTCCAGTGGCTGACGACGACCTTCCTCTGGTCACAATGGCTGATGCAGGATCTGGCGAACATCTTCGTTTACCTGCCGCGAACGGTCACAGTCACTGGTGACGAAACGCATGTGGCCTTTTCGCTCGGCTACGTCATTTTCGGTGCGATCCTGCTTGTGGCCATCCAAGGCTACATCTTCGCCACGCGCGGCGGCCAGATTCAGAAGATTGTGGAACGCAAGATCAACACGGTGGATGTCCGCGCCGCGACAATCGTCGACCTGATCTACGGAATAATCTTGTTCCTGTTCAAAGAGGTCAGCAATGTGCCGATGAGCACGACTTGGGTATTCCTTGGCCTTTTGGCCGGTCGCGAACTCGCGATCTCCTACGTCGCGCATCTGCGCGAAAAGAATGAGGCCGTGAAAGACGTTCTCGGCGATGCCGGACGTGCCTTCCTCGGCCTCATCATTTCGATCATTCTGGCTTTTGCCATGCCCCTCATGGGGACAGGTAAGCTTCCGAGCTTCTAGCCCCGTTGGCGTTTAGGCGAACAGGTTAAAGATCGGATCGAGCGCGATCGCGAGACTCACCCCGACGACGCCTGCCAGTGCCAGCATGGCTCCCCGCAGGACGCGCAGGTTCGACTCGTTGAGGGTCAGGTCCCTGTGCGCCAGCCAGGAAACGTGATTATCATTATGATCTAGGACTGCCATAGGTGGCTCCTTTCATTCCTGGTAAATAGTTCGTGTCACATGACCGCAACGTAACTGTCATATTACTGTCATGTTCCATTCGCGCAAATCAATATTTTTTCATACAGGATTAAGCAGCGCCCGTAGCTCTGGAAAAAAGTTTCATTTCAAGGCGTTATGATGATCGCCGGAAGGTGCTGATTTTTGTAAGAAATGCCAGTGACTGCGTTTCAGGCACCAATCCTGTCAAATCGCATGCTTGTACGGCGTCCCAGGACAGATAGCTTTTGTAGTATGGCTCGTGGAAACCGTGGGGAAAATATTCCAACAGTCCATCAAGGTCCGAATAGTCTCCAAATTGCGCGCTATCTGCCAGGATAAACAGACCGCCCGGCTTCAGGACTCGTCGAATTTCCGCCAGCACCTTCTCCCTCACGCGGGGCGGCAATTCGTGGAACAGGAAAATGGAGACCACCATATCGAGGCTATTGTCCTCTACGGGCATCGCCTCGGCCGCCTCGTGCAGGATCTCTACCTGTTTCCACGGTTTCAGACGTGTGCGGGCGGCGTCGGTATAGGTCGGTGACAGGTCCAGCCCGCTCGCCATTAACCTTGGATATACCTGCATCACTTGCGACAGGAAGCGGCCATTGCCGCACGCCACATCCAACAGGCTGACACCGCGTTGGTCGCGTCCCCTGAGCTCCCGTGAAATCTCGGCCAGAACGGCGCGGCGCATCGCATCTGCTGTGCCAGTAAACAATGCTTCGACCTGAGTGTCATAGATATCGGCGCTGTCCTCGGTAAACCAGCCGCCGGACTGATAGTGGAAATTCTGGAGATAGTAGGCGGGATACCGGTTATGCTCGTCGGTCACCTGTTGCCGTACTTCCGTTCCATTGCGTTCCAATCGGCGCCGATCAACGTCCTCGACATCTTCCCGGAAAGCCCGCGCCGATCTCAACGCTTTCGGCAAATCCTTCAGGCGCACATCCGATGGCGCTGGATACAGCCCTGCCTCAACATTCAGGCGGTCCTTGATGAACAGTTCGAAATAGGCTCGGCGCAGGACAGCAAGGTTGGGCTGGCCTCTGGTGGGCTGGAACGCTGGTTCACCCGGGCGATCAAAGCCGCTGGCACGCCGACGCGCCGCGCTCATCTGCGCGCCATACCAAGCCGACCGCAGCCCTTGTGCAGCAGCGTAACGCGCCCGGCCAGCGGTGCGGGTGGCGATGTCGAACACTCCCATTCAGTCAATATGTGGCCAGGTGTACCCGGCGTCCAGTTTTCACCTACTGTTCAGGTTCCGCCCCGCAGTATGCTAGTCTGACACTGGCGGACGTGTATCCGCGACAAGGAGTATTGCGATGAAATCCCACTCGCTGTTCATCGGAGCGCTGGCCATGGCCAGTCTTGCCATACCGGCTACGGCCTCGGCCCAAAGCGGATATGGCTACACCTATAATCCCCCTGTCCAGAACGTCCAATGTGAGCGCCAGCGCAAGGATGACCAGTTTGCGGGCGTGCTCGTCGGCGCGATTGCGGGCGGCCTGATCGGCGGGGCAATCGGCAATAATGTGGATGATGGCGATGCGTACCACTACCGGGGTCACAGAGGGTATCGCGGCCATAGAGGCTATCGCGGTCATCGGCGTCACGGCGGATACCACCATGGCAACGGAAACTCTGATGAAGTCGCTGCGGGCGCCATTCTCGGCGCGATTGTGGGCGGTCTTGCTGGCGGAGCCATTGCAGAAGACACAAGCCGACCCTGTCAGGTTGCAACACCTTATGGAGCGGCCACGAGCGGTACCTATCCAGCCGGCGGCATTCCGCGCACAACCGACGGCCTGTATGGCGGACCGGAGATCATGAACTATCCCAACACGCCGCCGCCAAGCCGCACATATCCGGCGTCAACGACTGCGGGACCGACCCTGCCGCCCCAACCGGGTACCGATATCGAGTGCCGCACGATTGAGCGCGAAACGCGGCTGCCCGATGGTCAGGTCATCCGCGACCCGATCACCGCATGCCGCGATCCCTATGATGGCACATGGGAGATCAATGACGGTTTCGGGGACGAGAACTACTAGGCGCCGGAACTAGGTTCGCACCGCATAAAACAAGCGTTCGGCATTGCCGTCGCCCCCGGTGATAGGGCTTTGTGTCCATGACTGGATTGGCCACCCCTGCCCGGCCATCCATTCCGCGAAAACGTCCGCCGCCAAGTCTGCCTTTTCGGAATCTGTGACCAGTCCGCCCTTGCCGATGTTTTCCCGACCAACCTGGAATTGCGGCTTGAACAGGCCGACAATTTCCGCCCGCTCAGCCGCGAGCGACAGAGGAACGGCCAGCAGCTTTTCGAGCGCAATGAAGCTCGCATCGCATACGAGCAAGGAAGGCGTGTCGCCCAGCATCTCTCCGGTCAGGGTCCGGGCGTCTTGAGCTTCCAGGCTCGTGACGCCGTCCTCATCGGAAAGAGAGGAGTGAAGCTGGCCTCGCCCGACATCGACCGCGACGACATGCGTCGCACCGGCCCGCAACAGCACGTCTGTGAAACCACCTGTGGACGCCCCGATGTCAAGGCAAACGCGCCCAGCCGGATCAACGGCAAAAGCGCTCAGGCCGTGCGCCAGTTTCAATCCCCCTCGCGATACGTAAGGGTGCGCCGGTTGTGCCTCGATGCGGTCGTCGCGTGACAGCATTTGCGATGGTTTGGTGACCACGACGCCGCCAGCCGTCACATTGCCTGCCTCAATCGCGGCGCGCGCAGAGGCTCGGCTGTCGAACAACCCCAGACTAACGAGCAATTTATCCGCGCGGTCCTTCACGATATGGAGCCTTCCTGCCAAATAGACGTTACGCCTATATCAGAACCCCGCTGACAGGAGACCCCCATGATCACTCGAACTGCAATCGCCTCACTCGCCATCGCCCTTGCCGCTTGCGGACAGCAAGGCGCGACCCCGCAGGAGATGCCCGACAGCGACAATGGCTTGCCAACGACAGACGAAATGCCCGGGCCGGATGAGGGCGTGTTCCCTTCCATGATGACCGCGACGGCTTCCATCATTGGCGCGGAAGGCACGGAGATCGGCACCGCGAATTTTCTCGATGGTCCGAATGGCGAAATGATTCGTGTTGAACTCAATTCCGGCAGCTTGACGCCCGGCTGGCACGGCATCCATTTACACGGCACCGGCACGTG
>NZ_DFME01000107.1:63338-66912 GCF_002375605.1 Hyphomonas sp. UBA3601
GCGCATGGCCTGCTCAATCCGAAGGGACCGGAAGCCGGCGACCTGCCAAATATCTGGGTCGCGGAAGATGGTTCGGCCGGATATGAGGCGTTCACACGCCTGACCGCACTCGACTCCCTGTTGGATGAAGACGGCTCGGCGCTCATCATCCATGAGGCCGAAGACGACCACATGACCCAGCCTATTGGCGGCGCCGGTGCGCGAGTGGCGTGCGGCGTTATTCAATAGGCACCACCAGATCAGAAATATTGAAAAGCCGCGCAATTTCGCGCGGCTTTTCCACGATTTGGTGGTTGCGAAATTCCAATTCCCGTTACAGGCTTCGCTAAAAATGGGAATTGGGAGGAATAGAATGACTGGATTTTCACGGCGGGAAGCTCTGCTGGGCGGGGCAGCCATCGCGACACTTGCGGCATGCGGACAAACGCCGAGCGACGCCGCAGCCACCGTGCCGACAGGTCCCGTGGCAGCAAAAGCTGTCCCACCAGCCGGTTGGGAAAGCGGTCTCACCATCGCCGCCCGAATTGCCTCCGGCGAAACCACTTCGCTCGTAGAAACGGAAAAAGCCATCGCTCGCGCCAAGGCCGTGAATGGCGATCTCAATGCGATCGCCACCGACAGCTTTGACCAGGCCTTGCGCGACGCAGCCGTCCCCGCGCCGGGAACGTTCAGTGGCGTGCCCACATTCATGAAAGACCTTGTCGGGTGGAAGGGCACGCAATCCATGTGGGGCAGCCGCGCTTTCGTGGGCAATATTTCCCAGGAGGATTCCCCCTTTGCCGCAGCGTGGAGAAAGGGAGGAGTCGTTTCTCTCGGTAAATCCACGACACCCGAAATGGGGCTCATTTCATCAACCGAGCCGCTCGTAACAGGCCCGACCCGCAATCCTTGGGACCTATCCCGAATTCCGGGCGGATCGTCCGGCGGCGCAGCCGCCCTCGTGGCCGCACGTGTCGTCCCGTTCGCGCATGCCAGCGATGGCGGCGGATCCATCCGCATTCCCGCTTCTACGTGTGGTGTTTTTGGGCTGAAGCCATCACGTGCCCGACTGGACAAGCGGGACGCGGCCAACGCTCCGCCTGTCGATATCTCGGTCAACCATGCCGTGACCATCACGGTGCAGGATTCCATTGAGCTGTTTCGTGTGGCGGAGACCAATGACGGGACCTATGCACCCCTCGGAGACATATCGACCCTGAACCGTCCGCTACGGATTGGCTTCGCACCGGACTCGATCAGCGGGACACGCGTGTCCCCTGAAACCACCGCAGCGCTTGAGGACGTCGCGCAGCTCTGCCGGGATCTGGGCCATGAGGTGATCGACTTCAAAGTTCCGCTCGACGGCAAGGAGTTCACCGACAAGTTCCTGCTCTACTGGGCGGCTGGCGCCGCCGAGTTTGCCCAACAGGCCAGCGCCTATTCCGGCAAGCCTATCGGGCCCGACATCGTCGAGCCATGGACGCTCGGCCTGGCCGCCATGTTCCAGGCGCGGCAGTCGGAAATGGAAGACACGATCGCGTATCTCAAGGCATTCGAAGCCGTCTATGACGACTGGTTCAGCGACATGGATGTGCTACTCACACCCGTAACAGGCAGCCCCGCCGTACCGATTGGCGAACAGGCCCCGGATGGAGATTTCGACGCGGTCATGGAGAGTGTTCTGAACTTTGCCGCTTTCACTGCGCCGATGAACGTTGCAGGCGCAGCCTCGATGAGCGTGCCCTTGTCATGGTCGTCGGGCGGCCTGCCGATCGGCTCCATGTTCTCTGCCAAACGGGGCGAGGATGGCCTGCTGTTTGAACTGGCCATGCAGCTCGAAATGACACGCCCCTGGATTGCGCGCACGCCGCCAGTCTCGGCGCTCTGATCCTGCATGGTGTCGCCCTCTGTTTCCTCAACTGACGCAATGACGGCGCCGCTGGTTTTCGGCTACGGAATGGCGGCTGACGGCACCATCGCATCGCTGAACTGGGAGGATGTGACCTCCGGCCGATTGAATGAGTTCAGTCGCCACTGGTTGCACCTCAACCGTTTGTCGCCGGAAGTGAGAACCTGGCTCGCTCGCCAGAGCGGGCTGGACCGTATCGCCACCGAGGCGCTGCTTCAGGAAGACACTCGCCCGCGCTCGACCCGGCATGGTGCTGGTTTCCTGATCAATTTGCGCGGCATGAACCTGAACGAAGGCGAAGCACTGGAAGACATGCTGGCCTTGCGCATGTGGGCCAGCGAAGGCTCTCTGATCACGTTGCGCGCCAAGCCCATCCAGGCGACGCGCGATGTCGAACTGAAGGTCAAAGAGGGCAATGCGCCCAATTCAACGGGCGGCCTTGTTGCCGCCCTTGCCGATGCGTTGACCGACCGGATGGAACCGGAAGTGTCGCGTTTCGATGAACAGGCGGACCAGTTCGAGGATGATCTGCTTGATCCTGGTACGCGTCTCCCGCGCTCCAAACTGTCGGAGTTGCGCCGCCGCGTATTGCAGGTACGTCGCTATATTTTGCCCCAACGCGAGGCACTTTCCCAGCTTGTCCGCGAAGGCACCCAGTCCGGCTTGTTCTCCGATCATGATCTGCTGTTCCTCCGCGAGTCCGCTGATCGGGTCACACGTCTGGCGGAAGAACTCGACACGATCCGGGACCGCTGCACCGTGTTGCAGGAACAGGTGATAGAGGAACGCGCGGAAGTGATGAACCAGCGCTTGTTCGTGCTCTCGATCCTGTCAGCGGTCTTCCTGCCGATCAGCTTCGTGACGGGCCTTTTCGGCGTTAATGTGGGCGGCATGCCGGGGGTTCAAAGCGCCGGCGCATTTGCCATCCTGGTCGGGGCGCTCGCGGTGGCGACCATCCTGATGCTGGCCATCTTCCGCTGGCGACGCTGGATCTGACTCTGCCCTCGCTGATCGGGGCATTTATTAATCACACCTTGCACTGAAACCTGAAATCTGCGCGCCAGCTTTGCCGGATTGCAACAATCGGCTGTTAACTATGATCGAGTGGCGACCTTATTCAGGCGACGCCGCGCCCTATATCTGATACAGCGCCAGCCGTGCGAAAGACTGAACCGTGAACCGATCCTTAAAAATTGCCATTGCTATCTTTGTCGGCCTACTGGCCTGGTTCGTGATCCGGAGTGTCATTCGGGGCGACATCAGCACGCAGCATGAAGATGTCCGGCTGGAAGCCAGCGAGGTCGCGCCCGAAGCGGTCACTTTCACGGTTTCGGCACAAACTCACGGCATCCGCCTCAAGGCCAAGGGCCTGACGGCCCCCGATAAATCGGTGACGGTAAAAGCTGGAACCGCGGGCAACGTAACCTCGACGCCCGTGCGCGAAGGTACGCGCGTCTCACGGGGCACGCTGCTCTGCGGACTGGATGTTGAAGCCCGCGCCGCCCGTCTGGAAGAGGCTGAAGCTCGCCGCGACGCTGCACGGATCGATTTCGAGGCGGCAAGAACATTGGCCGAAAAAGGCCTGGCCCCCGCCAATAATGAAGCCTCCGCGAAGGCAGCTCTCGACGCTGCAGAAGCCTCGGTGAACGCCGCGCGGGTGGAACTTTCCAAGACACAGATTCGGGC
>NZ_DFME01000107.1:67062-88072 GCF_002375605.1 Hyphomonas sp. UBA3601
GTTATTGTCGCGGTCGAAGTGGCCGAGGCCAATGCCGGCCAACTGACGACCGGCATGACCGGCACCGCCCGCCTGCCCAGCGGCAAGACCTATCCGGCCACGCTGCGTTATGTCTCACGCACGGCCGACGCGGGCACGCGCACCTTCCTGATCGAGGGTGAACTCGACACAGGCGACGATCCGGTCGCCGCGGGTGTCACGGCAGAACTCTTTATTCCAATGGGCGAGGTGCCAGCGACGCTGATCTCTCCCGGCCTTCTGACATTGTCGGACGCTGGCGAACTCGGCGTACGCTACGTCGACGACCAGAACACGGTACAGTTCGCGCCCATCAAAGTGATTGATGAGACGCCTGAGGGCGCGTGGGTCACAGGCCTGCCCGCTACGGTCAGACTGATCTCTATTGGCCAGGACTACCTGGCTGAAGGGGTCGAAGTGAAACCTGTTCCCCAAGGCGGTGCCCAGCCATGACCCAGATCGTCGAGGGTGCCATCGGCCGCGCGCGGATGGTATTGTCCATCCTGATCTGCGCCATCATTGCCGGTACGGCGACGTATATCGGATTGCCCAAGGAAGCGGATCCGGACATTCCAATTCCTTTTGTTGGCATCACGGTGCCGCTGGCTGGCGTGACTCCAGAAGATGCCGAGCGCCTTCTGGTCAAACCCATCGAACAGGAAATCCAGTCTCTTGAGGGCCTGAAAACCTTTATCGGCATCGGCGCAGAGGGCGCTGGCCAACTGGTTCTGGAATTCGAAATCGAAACCGATGTCGATCAGGCAGTGTTGGACGTGAAGGACAAGGTCGATCTGGCCAAACGGTTCTTCCCGGCTGATGCCCGCGAGCCCATCATCACCGAAGTGAATGCTTCACAATTCCCGATCATGGTCGTGAACCTGTTCGGCCAGGCGCCTGAGCGCGGACTGAACCAGATTGCCGAGACCCTGCAGGACATGCTGGAGCGCAATCCGGGCGTGCTGGAAGCCAACATTATTGGCCAGCGCGAAGACGTGCTCGAAATTGTGGTCGATCCCGTCAAACTTGAAACTTACAATCTGTCCTATCAGGACATCTACGCCGTCGTGACCGCGAACAACCAGCTCGTCCCGGCTGGCCAGATCGACACCGGCGAAGGCAGCTTTGCCGTCAAGGTGCCCGGCCTGATCCGATCCGCCCAGGATGCGCTCAACCTGCCGGTCAAACGCTCTGACAATGCCACGGTGACTCTGTCGGACGTGGCCGAAATCCGCCGCACTTACAAGGACGCAACCGGCTACGCGACGTTCAACGGCCAACCCTCCCTGCAATTGCAGATCGTCAAACGCTCCGGTGCCAACATTCTCGACACGGCGAATTTCGTGCGCGACACCGTCGCGGCCCAGCAGGAAAGCTGGCACAACACGGTCGATGTCCGCATCACATCAGACGCCTCGGAACTGATTGGGGATCAGCTGGGACAACTCCAGAACTCGATCATCACCGCTGTCATGCTGGTGATGATAATCTGTGTGGCCGCACTTGGTTGGCGCTCCGCGCTGCTGGTGGGTATCTCCATCCCCGCCTCCTTCGTGATGGCGTTCCTGCTTCTTGGGGCATTTGGTTACACGATCAACATGATGGTCATGTTCGGCATGGTCATCGCGGTGGGTATTCTGGTCGATGGCGCCATTGTCGTAACCGAATATGCCGACCGAAAAATGGCCGAGGGCCTCAACCGGAAAGAGGCTTACGGCATGGCCGGCAAGCGGATGTTCTGGCCAGTGGTTGCATCGACCGCGACAACCCTTGCGGCTTTTATCCCATTCCTGTTCTGGAACTCAATGCCTGGCAAGTTCATGGCCTATCTGCCGATTACGCTGATTTTCGTTCTGTCGGCGTCGCTGGTCATGGCGCTGATCTTCCTGCCGGTGCTCGGTTCGGTGATCGGCGCACGGCCTGATGGTACCGATGAGAGTCTGGCGGCATTGGCGGCAGACGCCGATCCGTCGGAGGCTACCGGCTGGCTTGGCGGATATGTTCGCCTGCTGAAAGTGCTGCTGGCGCATCCTTTGGCTGTGACGGGCGTGGCCATTGCCGGGGTCATGATGATCTTTGTCTGGTTTGGCTCGACACCGCACAAGACCGAACTCTTTCTGGATGTCGAACCTGAACAAGCCTTCGTGTTCGTTCAGGCTCAGGGCAGCCTCTCCACCGCAGAACAGCTTTCTCTTGTCAAACGGGCCGAAGTGGCAATTACCGGCATGGACGGCGTTGAAGACATCTCGACCGAAGCCGGCGCCTCCGGTGGCGCGATCTTTTCGCCGGACGGATCATCCAGCAAGCCGACCGACACGGTTGGGCAGCTATTGGTCGACTTGGCCACGGCCGATGGCGTGCACAATGGCCGCCGCACACTCGCGAACATCCGCACCCGGCTGGCTGAAATTCCTGGCCTTCGCTTCGAAATCGCCGCCCGCGAACAAGGCCCACCCTCGGGCAAGGACATTCAGATCGCTCTACTCTCCGAGGATGCCGCCTCCCTCAATTCCACTGCGCGCATGATCCGCGACTACCTCGATTCCCGACCTGACCTGCGCGAAGTTGAAGACACGCGCCCTCTGCCCGGTATCGAATACCAACTCGAAGTCGACCGTGCCGAAGCTGGCAAGTATGGACTCGATATCAGCCAGGTCGGCGCAGCCGTACAGCTAATCACCAATGGCGTGCTCGTCGGTCGCTATCGGCCGGACGATGCCAATGACGAAGTCGACATCCGCGTCCGCTTCCCACAGGCAGACCGCAGCGCCAGCGCAATTGACGATCTTCGTATCGCCACGCCGCGCGGCAATGTTCCGCTCTCATTGTTTGTCGAGCGCGTGCCCGCCCCGCGGGTCAGCCAGATTACGCGCCGTGATGGAGCCCGGGTCGTGGATGTCCGCGCCAATGCCGTGGAACAGGGTGCAGGCGCTGCGATCGTCGAAGAGGTCAAGGCCTGGGTTGCCGAACAGGATATTCCCGGCACGGTGGAGGTACGCTTTGAAGGCGCGGACGAAGATAGCGCCGATGCGGCAGCCTTCTTCCAGGGGGCCCTGCTCGCCATGCTGTTCATGATGGCCATCATCCTGCTGTGGGAGTTCAACAATTTCTGGCAGGTCTTCCTGACCCTGACGGCCGTAATCATATCCACTGCCGGTGTGCTCGTTGGTATCCAGCTCGTCCTGCCTTACGTTTCCCAGCTGATGATCGGTACGGGCATTGTCGCGCTCGCCGGGATCGTGGTGAATAACAATATCGTCCTCATCGACACGTATAACCGTCTGCTCAGCGATGGCCGCACGCCGGAAGAAGCCGCCGTCGCGACAGCCGCCCAGCGTATTCGTCCGATCCTGCTGACGACCGGCACGACCATCTGTGGCCTGTTGCCGATGATCATTCAGATGAATGTGAACTTCTTCGAAGGCTCGATCAATTTCGGGGGTGCCAGCTCCGAATGGTGGGTCCAACTGGCAACGGCCGTGGTATTTGGCCTTGGCTTTTCTACAATCATGATCTTGCTGGTGACGCCTGTCTGGCTGCTTGCACCACACCGTATTCGCCGTTGGGCCGGCCGCCTGAAGGATCGGGTCCGGGGCGAACAGGCAGCCGCTCACAGTATATCTGAACAGACCACGGCCAACGAGAACGAACCGTCTGACCGGTCCCTGCCCGCCGCTGAATAGGAATCCAGATGAGCCTCAGATGAACGCGCCATTCGGTTTGCGTTCGCGTGGTTCATGCGAGAACAGGTACTGCAGCACCGGGTCAGCCTTCGCCCTTTCGGGCAAGCGCCTCCACCCATCGCGCTTCATGAGGCCGGCCGGACTCCCTCCCCCCTGACCAGGCCCCCGGTGCTGCATATCCTTTCTCGCGAAACAGATCAGCCGACCAGAGGCCCGCCCGGCGCAAGCGCTGTCTGCTTGGATTTTTCCGCTTCAGCCCGAAACCTCTGGGGATGGGCCATGTTGGGGAAATTGATGTGGGTTTCACCACGCCCATGGACCGACAGTTTTCCGAAGCCAAATATCCGCCCCAAGATGCCTTGGTTGAGGGAACTGCCCTCTATGGAGTCGAGCGTGATCTCCTCGACATTGGCTGACCAGAGCCCGGTTTTCTTCACAACCCGGCGATCTGTCACTACAAACTCGGTCGTGTTCAACCGGATCATCTGGGCGATAAAATAGAAAATCCCGAAGATGATGATGCCAAAGATAATCAGCATCGCCCATGCCTTGGCATATTCGAGCCAATGGAACTGGCCGCGATAGCGCAGGACCTCGCCCTCATAGAGCCGCTTCTCAAGATAACCGGCCATGATCGCCTCACCGCTTTGCCTTACCCATCCAATTCGGAATGGAACGCGCGGTCAACCATCAAACGGGTTGCACGAATGTGGCGATCACTTTCTTCCGTCCGGACTTTTCGAAATCCACGGTCAGCTTGTTGCCTTCCGTATGAGCCACCCGGCCATAGCCGAACTTGTCATGGAAGATACGTGTGCCGACCTTGAAAGTTGCCGGTCCGCCTGAAGTGGCCGACAGGGTCGTATTGTCTCGCGGCGGACGCGTGTCGAACCGGCCCGCATTTTCCTTCAGGCGCTGCCAGCCCGGGCTCTTGTAATTCGAACGTTCGCCAAGGTCTTCGACCGATCCGCTGAATCCACTCTCGCCACCGGGCATGCCGGAAAAGCCCGTCTCTGAAATCGCCTCGACATGATCATGCGGCAACTCATCAACAAAGCGGCTAGGCAGTACGCTCTGCCAGCGGCCATAGATCTGGCGGTTCGCCACAAAGGAAATATAGGCGTGCTGACGCGCGCGCGTGATGCCGACATAGGCCAGCCGACGCTCTTCCTCGAGCCCCTTCATGCCGCTTTCATCCAGGCTGCGGCGGGATGGGAAGACTTCCTCTTCCCATCCGGGCAAGAAGACGACGGGCCATTCCAGCCCTTTGGCGCCGTGCAAGGTCAGGATCTGCACCTGGTCTTCCCCGGCCCCGCCGGTCGAAGCGTCCATGACCAGTTCGATATGTTCCAGGAAGCCGGCCAGTGAGTCGAACTCGCTCATCGCGCGGACCAGTTCCTTCAGGTTGTCGAGCCGTGTCTGCGCCTGCGGGCTGCGATCCTTCTGAAGCATGTCGGTATAGCCGGACTCTTCGAGAATAGTTTCGGCAAGTTCCGTATGCGGCATGCCATTGGCCAATTTGTCTCGCCAGAGATTGATCTGGTCGATGAACTGGTTCAGCCCGCGCTTCGCGCCGCCCTTGATCTCGTCAGTCTGCAGCACCATTGGCGTCAGCACGAACAGGCTTCGGCCATCCTCGCGCGCATAGGATTGCAGCTTGGCGAGCGATGTATTT
This sequence comes from Hyphomonas sp. UBA3601, assembly GCF_002375605.1. Lineage (NCBI taxonomy): Bacteria > Pseudomonadati > Pseudomonadota > Alphaproteobacteria > Hyphomonadales > Hyphomonadaceae > Hyphomonas > Hyphomonas sp. UBA3601. Next base: position 72,436 of record NZ_DFME01000107.1, read on the forward strand.
CCCACGCCGCGCTTCGGCTGGTTCACGACCCGTTCGAACGCAAGATCATCATCCGGCGACCGTACAAGCCGCAAATAGGCCAGCGCATCGCGTATCTCGGCGCGCTCGAAGAAGCGCGGGCCCCCGATCACGCGGTACGGTATGCCCAGCATGATGAAGCGTTCCTCGAAGGCCCGCATCTGCCACGAGGCGCGCACCAGAACGGCGCAATCCTCATGGCTGCCACCCTTCGACACCCAGCTCTCGATATCGTCCGCAATCAGGCGGCTCTCGGCCTCGCCATCCCACAGGCCGCGCACCTTCACCTTGGAGGCGTCAATATCATCAATTGCATTGTCGTCGCCGACATAGAGCGTTTTGCCGAGACGGCTCTTGTTGTGACTGATCACCGAGGAAGCAGCGGCAAGGATATGCTTGGTCGAGCGGTAGTTCTTTTCCAGCCGGATCACATGCGCGCCGGGGAAATCCTTCTCGAAGCGGAGGATGTTGTCGACTTCCGCCCCGCGCCAACCATAGATTGACTGATCATCATCACCGACACAGCATATATTCTGCGAGCCCTGCGCCAGAAGGCGCAGCCAGAGATACTGCGCAACGTTCGTATCCTGATATTCGTCGACCAGAACATAACGGAACTTGTCGTGATATTCCTTCAACAAATCAGGGTTTTTCTGGAAGATCGTGATGTTGTGGATCAGCAAATCGCCGAAGTCGCACGCATTCAGCACTTTCAGCCGCGCCTGATAAATCTGGTAACAGGTGATGCCCTTGCCGTCAGCGAACTGGTGAGCCTCTTCCGGCGGCACCTTGTCCGGCGTCAGCGCCCGGTTCTTCCAGCCATCAATCAGGCTGGCGAGATAGCGCGGCGTCCAGCGTTTCGGATCAATGTTCTCGGCCTGAATGATCTGTTTGCACAGGCGCACCTGATCATCGGTGTCGATGATGGTGAAAGTCGATTTAAGCCCTGCCAGTTCGGCATGTTTGCGCAGAATCTGCGCGCTGATCGAGTGGAACGTGCCAAGCCAGCGCAGGCCCTCGCCCGCCTCGCCCAGCATGTTCAGCGCCCGCTCGCGCATTTCCCGGGCGGCCTTGTTGGTGAAGGTCACGGTCAGCGTCTGCGACGGCCAGGCCAGCCGCGTGCCGATGATGTGTGCGAGACGCGTGGTCAGCACGCGCGTTTTGCCCGTGCCGGCACCGGCAAGCACCAGCAGAGGGCCTTCGGTCGTCAGCACGGCCTCGCGCTGCTCCGGGTTCAGGCCGTCCAGATACTCCGCCTCGCTCTTGGCAGCGGGCGGTTTGGCGGCGGCCATTTGGGAAATGGACAGGCGATTCGGATTAGAACTCATAGCGAACATATAGCACCGAATGCCCCGTTGGGCAGGGTTTGCGGCACACACGAATATTGTGAATATGCCAGTGCCATGTCATGCTCCCAAAAATTGAATTTGGAACCCTTGAGGATGAAGAAGCCCGTCTTTCTGATAGCCGCTGCCATCGCGTCTTCTCTATTGCCCGCACAGGCAGATGCGCCGTCCAATCCTACTGCATGCAACCCCGTGGTCGGTGATGGAACTGCCAAAGCAACCATGTGGCTCGAAGAACGCGTGGCTGCACTGCAGGAGCTGGAGAATCCTACTGAACAGGATGCGGACCTGTTGAAGGAGTTCCAGGCCAGCTTGCTCGGCATAAAGGACAGGCAGATGTCCGGGCAAGACAATGACGAGGCCCGATGCACGCCTGCCAAATCCTTCGACAATAGCGACAAGACCACTTGATCTGATCGTTTAGCGGCAGAAAAGCCGGGCAGTATGTGCACGCACAAGGTTCGGCTCGTATCTGCCGAAGATGTCGACTCTGAAGTCAGGGCATGGCTGGCCGAGTCCTACAACACCGCCTGACCCGAACTGACCACAAAAAAACCCTGCAGGGACGCGTCAGGTGTGCGGGACGCGGCCTTGCAGGGTCGAGCGAGATGCTGGTGTGAAGGCATCTCACTTTGATACGGGCTTGGCCCGCGTCAGAAGGGGGAATAGATCATCCGAACAAGACGGCTATCGCGCAGGTGGCGTCGAAGCGCGGACAAAGTGCGTGTGATGTACGGGTCCCCCACACGCCTTCATCGTCAAATTGTATCGGGATGGCCTAAACTGTCCCCACCATCCAACTGGACCTTGGCGGAATAGCCACCTTCGGCCCAGCTGAATTAACCAAAACCATTCCTGACGATCGGATGCAAGTCTAAATCGACCTAAGATAGCGTTGCCAAACTCGCTGCATCATAATCGTTCAACTCATCAAGGCGACCTTCATGCACCTTGCGGGCCCATGCCGGATCCTGAAGCAGCGCGCGCCCAACCGCAACAAGGTCAAACTCACCGCGCGACAAGCGCTCTTCGAGGTCATCGAGCGACCGTGTCCCCGAACCCTCACCCTGGAAAGCCTTGATGAAATCGCCTGACAGGCCAACCGACCCGACGGTAATGGTGGGCAGGCCAGTCAGCTTCTTGGCCCAACCTGCACCGTTCAGACCGTTCTCGCCATCGACCTCAGGGAATTCGGGTTCCCAGTAGCGGCGCTGGGACGCGTGCAATACGTCCACGCCGCCATCGACGAACACTTTCAGGAAAGCTTCGAGGTCTTCCGGCGTCGTAGCCAGGCGCGCATCATATTGCTGTTGTTTCCACTGCGAGTAGCGCAGGATGATCGGGAAATCCGGAGAGACACGCTTGCGAATTTCCTTCAGGATATCAGAGGCAAAGCTGGCGCGGTCGACCAGCGATGTGCCGCCGAACTTGTCATCGCGCTTGTTCATGACATCCCAGAAGAACTGGTCGATCAGGTAGCCATGCGCGCCATGCACTTCGACACAGTCAAAACCGAGCTTTTCCGCTTCAGCGGCGGCGTCAGCATATGCGAGCACCATGTCGTCGACTTCAGCTGATGTCGGTGCCTCAATCACAGCTTTACCGGTATGCGTCATGCCCGAAGGGCTGTCGGTCGGCGCGTCCGGATTGGGGCCACTGCCTTCCTTGCGCACCATGCCCATATGCCAGATCTGGGGCGCGATCTTGCCACCCTTGGCGTGGACCTTCTCAACCACATTTTTCCAACCAGCCAGGGAGTCCGGCTCATGGAAGTTCGGAACGTTCGGGTCGTTCGATGCCCCACCACGGCGGATTGTGGTGCCTTCGGTCAGGATCAGGCCAACCTCGTTTTCGGCGCGACGCGCATAATAGTCTGCAACATCATTGCCCGGCACGCCGTTCGGCGACTTCGACCGCGTCATCGGGGCCATCACGATGCGGTTAGGCAAGTCGAGGGACTTCATCTTGAAGGGGGTGAACAGTGAACTTGTCATTTAGAGCTCCATCAATGTTGCGAGACAGGTGGCGGCACCCTCCCCCAAGGTCAAGATTTTCCCCTACGCAAAGACAGCCATTGCATGGTTCAGTGTCTGTTCAGTATCTCTCAACGCTACTGACTTGAAACTGTTGAAGGCTCTCCACATGAGACACGCCCTGTTATTCTTCCTGCCCGCTTTGGCCGCTGCCTGTGCCACGCCCGGATATGACTATGAGGCGCGCATGGCGCCTGGCTTTCCTCAGGCCGCAGAATATCGCGATGTCGCCGTGGGCCAGTTCCGCGGGCCAGCCGGGAATGTCGCCGAAGCCGAGTTCGCCGACATGATCGAACAGGTTACGCTGGATGGATCCTACTGGTTCACCTTGCCGTCCGGCGATCCGGCCGGAATTTATGAGGGCCGGGTCGACATAGAGTCCTGGGATGCCGAAACGCGCTTTGAACGCGAAAAGCGATGCGTTGAATATGACGGCCTGTTCGATTGCGAACACCGCGCCATCGTTGAAACGGAATGTCGCGAAGAAACCGTCGAAGTCGTTGTCACCGCCAATCTGGTGGACTATCGCACCAACCGGCTGGTCTTCAGCCAGCAACAGCTGGGCGGGGCAAATCGGGAAACATGCGTCGACGTGGCCGAATATGAAGATCGCGGCCATGACCTCGGCGTTTGGCGCGACCCTCAACAGTCCAGCTACGATCCCTACAATGCCCCGATTGGCATGGTGCGAGATGCGACCGTGGAAGCCGTTCGCCGGTTCCGCAATGATATCGCGCCTTACTACCAGACCATGCGCGCCGAAATCATGACGGACGGCCTGACCCCAGAAGCCCAGAACGACCCTCGCTTCGCCGCAGCCGTGAAGGCCACCAAGAATGGCAATTTCATGGGGGCCTGCGCACAGTGGGACGAATTGGGACGCGAATGGACCCACGCCCCTGCCATTCTTCATAATCTGGGCGCATGTGCGGAGGCGCGCGGCGACATGGCCACGGCCCAGTTGCGTTATGCCCGCGCCGCCGAATTGGCCCAGTCAATCCCCCTGCTCGAAGACAAACAGGCCAAGCCGATCTTCAGCGCACTGGAGCGCGTTTCAGGCCGCCGCATGGATGACGCCCTGATCAATTCGATCCTGTATCCGGAAGAACCGGCTAGCTGAACGGAAGACTAAAAACCAAGCAGCGTGCGGATCGGAATACCGGCTTCAGCCGCGTCAGCCACGATGCCCCAAGTGATCCCGGCCGCAAATGCGATACCGGCCACCACGAATTTTCCCAGAATGCGACCCATTGGCGTGTCCTCCCGCTTTGAAACAAAGTCGGAAGACACTCTGCAAGTCAGAGGCCGGTTGGTAAGACCTGATTAACCATGGTCTTCGGGATCATCGTCCCGGCGATGGGCTTCGGTCTCCCGGCGCGCTTTGTCCGCGCGCGCTTGCTCCAGGGATCGATCGGACTTGGTGCGTCCGAATTTCGCGCGGTTTTCCTTGGCCAACTTGTCTTTCTCGGCCTTGGCTTTCGCTTTTCGAAACTTGTTGAGATTGATCGGTTCCGCCATCAGTCCTTCCTCTCGAAACGCGCCAGCCGCGCCTCCAGGCCCTCTTTCACGCCGGGCCATTCGCGGGCGAGGATCGAGAACACCACAGTGGTGCGGACAAAACCATCCGGCAGGACGCGATTATCGCGCAGGACGCCTTCCTGCACGCCGCCCAGCTTGGTCACTGCTGCACGAGACCGGGCATTGCGTTCATCCACATTGAAACAGACGCGGATTGCTCCCTGACCAAAGGCATGGCCGAGCAGCAAATGCTTGCAAGCGGGATTTGTCGCGCCACCCTGAAATTCAGGCGCATAAATCGTCATGCCGATCTCGACATTCTCCGACACTGCATCCGGGTTGAGATAGGCGCTCATCCCAGCGAAGCGACCCTCCGGCGTCAGAACGGCAAACGGCACCAGTGTGCCAGCCTCCGCACGTTTCCGGATCGCTTTTACCCAAACCGAAATCCAGTCGCCCGGCGGATTGAAATACGGCCACGTCGCCAGCCGCTGGCCGGACCGCTCAGCCATGTCCCGTAACGCTTCGGCATGCGCGTCAATGTCAAACGGCACGAGCCGTACGAAACGGTTCTCCAGCGTGACGGGCGCAATCTGCAAACCGGCAAATCCCTTAATCGCCGGAATGCGTCTCGCGCCACTGTTCCATGGCCAGCGAGATGGCGAAGGTTTCGCGATATTTCGGGCTGGAGGCCGGGCGCGGGGCCTTGGCGGCCGTCATCGCCATGATCTCGGCCAGCTTGTTGTGGGCCGCGCCGGACTGGCCTGCGCCGATATAGGCGTGCAGCTCGACCAGCGCCGAAGATAGCGGATCATGCGCTCGGATCACGAAGTACGGCTCGTCCTCGGCCAGCTTGTCCAGGATATCGAACTGGGACGGGTTGGATTTGGATCCGACGGGAGCGTTTGCCATGGAGACGGCCTTTCTTGGCGGGAAGTGATTCTGTGTCGCGCAGTCTAGTCTTCACCGCGCCAATCGCCAGCCCTCACTGCATCGCCGCCTGCCGGCGATACGCGCTCGGCGTCAGACCCGTCATCGCCTTGAATGACCTGTTGAATGGGCCGAGCGAGCCAAATCCGCAATCCATCGCGATGGACAGGATAGGCTGACCCTCAAGATCAGGACGGGCAAGCCTGCGCTTCGCCTCGGCTATACGGTAGGAATTGATCATCTGGTTGAAATTGGCGAAGCCAAGGTCGGATACGATGCATTGGCTGATCTTGTATTCCGGTTCGCGCAAACGTTCGGCTACATCGGCGACTTTTATCTGGGGTTCCAGAAACACGTGATCAGTCTCGATCAGACGCTCTAGTCGCAAGGCAAGCGCCGGATGTCCTGCCGCTGACTTTGGCCGCTTGGTCTGCGCAAGAGGATTTTGCCTTCGATAGAGCACTGCCGCGCTTGCACCGACCAATGCGAGCGTGGCGGCGACAATCCTGAACTCTTCCTGCCAAACATCGAGTCCGCGCTGGTCGTTCATGAGGGAAACAAAGACGATCGCGGCATAACCACCCGCAAAGCATAAGCGGAACCGTCGCTCCGCAGATGAGGCCTTCAAGCCATCAATGGCCTCCACGAAAGTCATGAGCAGCATGGCTGACCCAATCAGCCCCTTCATGCTGGCCACCATTCCGACCAGTCTGCCCGCATGCCCTTCCGGGACCACATAACTGATCAGGCAGGTCAAATAGAGCGTCACGACCACGACGAGCGGCCAGGCTTTTCGCTCGGTTTCCTGCCGGAACAATTCGCGCGACAAAAGCCAGGCCATACCGCAAGGCACGAAACCGATGAGCACCAGCACAACACCGAGCTGGGGGACAATGCCGCCGACGAAATACTCGGCAATGAAAGCACATACCGAAAGCGCAAACGCCGCCCAATACAGTGTAAGCGGAGCAACTGGACCAAATGGCAGGCCGTGCCTGAACATGCCATCGTTCTCAATGCGTATTTGGGCGATCTTCATAAGCATCTCTTCCAGTTGGCCAGCAACGGGGGCAAGCTTAGAAGCTTACCGGAGCAATATCGACGGTTTTCTGCGGAAATCCTCGCCGATTTCCAAATCGGCAAGACGATGTCGGCGATCCTGACCACACCTTCCCTGTTTGAAACATGGAAGGATTGCGCGTGGCACCCACTTCACAAAATCTTGGAAAATGGAACAAGCTCCTGAGCCGCACAGGCATAGCGTGGTTTTGCATTGCTGCGGTCGGCCAACTGGCCTTCATCGCCTTTATCATTGCTCATTATGGCACCCGCACAGCCACGGGAAATTTCGCAGGGTGGAACGACAAGCAACTCATCAAAGGCCATGTTCCGGGCGACGATGCGGGCAATCTGATGTTTGCAAGTCACGTCTTGCTGGCGGCCGCAATGACGCTGACGGGCCTCATACAGCTCATTCCGGTTCTGCGGCGGCGGTTCCCAACCCTGCACAGATGGTCTGGCCGCATCTTTTTGGTGCTGGCTTGCACCCTTGCACTGGGGGGGCTCTGGCTCACGTGGGGGCGCGACACATACCTGTCTCTTGTGGGAGCCGCCAGCGTGTCGCTGAACGCCGTGCTGATCCTGGTTTGCGCCGTTTACACAATCCGCTTTGCGTTGGCGCGCCGACTCGCCGACCATCAACGCTGGGCAATGCGCCTGTTCATGGTTGCCAATGGCGTCTGGTTCGTTCGGGTCGGCCTGATGGGCTGGATAATGATCAACCAGTCCCCTCGCTGGATGAACAGCACGATGAGCGGACCTGCCGACATCATCATCACCTATGGCAGCTACCTGATTCCGCTGGCCGTGCTTGAACTCTATTGTGCCGCCCGCCGGAGTCGCTCCGCCGCCGCAAAGGCGGCAGCCAGTCTGCTTGTCGCAGCGGCCACCGTCTTTACCGCGATCGGCATTTTCGGAGCGTCGACGTTTCTCTGGTTCCCGCAGCTCTAGCTGGACGAGACAATGCCACCATCGCACGGGACGGTGTGCCCGGTGATATAATTGGAGGCCTTGGATGACAGGAACATGGCGAGGCCGGCAATGTCGGAGGGCTGGCCCACCCGGCCAGACGGATTCTGGTCGCCAATCTTCTGCCAGTCGACGCCTTCGGTTTCGCCTTTGAAGCCGACGCCGGTGGATAGCATATAGGTCGGGAATGGGCCCGGCGCGATGCCGTTGCAGAGAATATGCTCACCGGCCAGATGCGCGCCCATGAAGCGCGTCAGATGGATGACGGCCGCTTTGGACGTGCCATAGGCAAAGCCGCTCATCGGTGAGGTGTGCATGCCGTCGATGGAGGCGATGTTGATCACGCGGGCCGGAGAGTCCGCGCTCGCCGCCTTGCGCAGCAGCGGCATCAGCTTCTGGGTCAGGAAGAAGAGCCCCTTCACATTGACGTCCATCACCTTGTCCCAGCCATGCTCCGGGAAGTCTTCCAGCTTAGCACCCCATGCCACACCGGCATTGTTGACCAGAACGTCGACCTTTTCTTCCCGCTCGGCGAGCGTGTTGGCGAGGTGTTCGATGCCGACCATCTGGCCCACATCGGACGGAATGGCATAGATTTCGCCACCATATTTTGCTTTCAGACGCTCGACCGTTTCCTCACAGGCATCCGCCTTGCGCGAGGAAATGATCACCTTCGCGCCATTTGCCAGAAAGCCTGCCGCGATCATTTCGCCAATGCCGCGCGAGCCGCCCGTAATCACGACGGTCTTGCCGGCCACCGAAAACAAATTGCTGAAATCCATATCCATGCGCCTGTTCCTCCAAGTTTCTGATTGGCGTTCCTAGTGGCGGAACTGCCGATCCGAGGCAAGGAGATTACGTCGCAGGCGCGCGTCAGTGCGCTCCGCTGAAGGCACCTGTCTTGACCGAATAATCCACCGCAATCGCGTATTCGGGATCATCATCGGAATCGACCATTAGTTGCCCGGCCTTGCTGAGCAACTTGTGGCAATCACGCGAAAGATGGCGCAGCTGCAGGGTCTTTCCGAGGGCCTCATAACGACGCGCAAGGTCTTCGATCGCTTGCAATGCGGACTGGTCCACAACACGCGAGCGCATGAAATCCACGATCACCACATCTGGGTCGGTTTCGGGATGGAACAGTTCGGCAAAACCATCGGTCGATCCGAAGAAAAGCGGGCCTTCGATCTCGTAGACATGCGCGCCCGGTGTGCGCACGCTGTCACGCTCGATGACGTGGATGCGGCGAGCATTGTTCCATGCATAGGCGAGCGCCGAGACGATCACTCCAACGACCACAGCCGTCGCCAGGTCATAGAAGACGGTGACGATGGTCACCAGTACGATCACGGCGGCGTCCAGCAGCGGGATCCGCGTCATGATGCGCAGGCTGTTCCATGCGAATGTGCCGATCACGACCATGAACATGACGCCGACCAGCGCGGCCAACGGGATCTGTTCGATGAGGCCAGAACCAACGAGAATGAAGGCCAGCAGGAACAGTGCGGCGGCGATGCCTGCGAGGCGCGTACGTCCGCCGGATTTCACATTGATCATCGACTGGCCGATCATGGCGCAGCCGCCCATGCCGCCAAAGAAGCCTGTGATCAGGTTTGCGGTGCCCTGCGCCACGCACTCCTGGCTCGCTCCGCCTCGCTTGCCGGTGATCTCCCCGACAAGATTGAGCGTCAGCAGGCTCTCGATGAGGCCGATAGCTGCGAGAATGACCGCGTAGGGCAGGATGATCTTGAACGTCTCAAATGTCAGCGGCACGCTCGGCATATGGAAACTCGGCAGGCCGCCCTGAATGGAGGCGAGATCGCCCACGCGCGGCACGTCCAGGCCGAACCCGATCACCACGGCAGCGACAATGCCGATCCCGGCCAGTGGCGCAGGAATGATTTTGGTGAATTTCGGCAACAGCCAGATGATCGCCATGGTCAGGCCAACCAGCGCCAGCATGACCGCGAGCGGCCAGCCGCTCATCCATTCCCCGCCGGACATGCCGTGCGCCGACACTTCAGCCGTGCCCGGCACCTGGAACTGGGTCAGCTGCGCCATGAAGATCACGATGGCGAGGCCGTTCACGAAGCCGAGCATCACCGGATGCGGTACGAGGCGGATGAACTTCCCGAACCGGAAAATGCCCGCCACCAGCTGGAGGATACCCATCAGCACAACAGTCGCGAACAGGTACTCAACGCCATGCTGCGCGACGAGCGAAACCATAACAACCGCCAGCGCGCCGGTCGCGCCCGATATCATGCCCGGACGGCCACCAATCACGGCCGTCACGAGGCCGACAATGAAGGCCGCATACAGCCCGACCAGCGGGTGCACGCCCGCCACGAAAGCGAAAGCCACGGCCTCCGGCACGAGCGCCAAGGCGACTGTCAGGCCGGACAGCAATTCGATCTTGATCCGGTTCGGCGTGAACTGGGTGAAGCTGGCCTGCGACAGGCCCTGGGCGCCAAGGCGATCTGCGAAGGCTGCAAAAGTCGATTTTACCACGGGATGACACTCTTCGATCTGAGGGCAGGAAGATGTTTGCCGCCGTATGGCGATCTTCCCCCTGCGGCGCAACCGCAGGCGTGAAGAAACTGGCCGGGAGACTTCAGTCTGCCGGTTTCCTGTACAATGAAACGTGCATCCTGCTTTCGGGGGTGAAAGGCTCTCGCTTCCATCCGCCCCAGCGGTGTTCCAGCATCAGGCCGCCCAACTCTGCCATCAGGTCCATTTCCTGCGGCCAGGCATAACGCATGACCAGCGGCACAAGTTTTGTACCGCCCTCGGTGATACGCACGCGCTGGAATTGGATCACTTGCCGGGTTGGATCATGCATCTTCGCTTCAAACCAAAGGGACTTGAAGCCAATCTGCGTCGTGCGCATGCTCTGATTGTCGTGATACCCGGAAAAATCCGGCACAAAGGTTTCCACCAGAAACCCACCGCCGGGTACCAGCCTGTCAGCAACATGGCGGAAACAGCGCACCTGAGCGTCCTGACTGGTCAGGTTGAACAGCGTGTTGAAGACGAGGAAAGCAAACTCGAAATCGCCGTCTATGGCACAGTCGGCCATATCGCCGATGACGACCGGAATGTCTGCCCCGCCCGGCTTTTCGCGCAGCTTCTCCACCATGGCGGCGGAGCCTTCGATGCCGGATATGGCAAAGCCGCGCTTTGCCAGTGGCAGGGCCATGCGGCCTGTGCCGATTGCCAACTCAAGAATGCGGCCCTTGCCAGCCAGCTCCGCAATCAGGGCGACAGAATCCTCCGTCGTCCCCGGATCATGGAGGGCGTCATAATCATCCGCATTGAGCGCGCCAAACGTCTCGGGATCAAAATCCAGCATGCCCGCTCATAGCATATCAGCCAGGCGAGATCATCTTGGACGGATCGACGATATTGTCGAAATCTTCGCCGGGAATGCCGTCCTTGATCGCTTCCTCGCGAAGCGTCGTCCCGTTCTTGTGGGCCGTCTTGGCGATCTTGGCAGCGCGGTCGTAGCCATACTTTTCCTTCAGCGGCGTCACCAACATGAGGGAATTCTCGAGGCCGCGCTGGATATTCTCGAGCCGTGGCTCGATTCCGACAACGCAATTCTCCGTGAAGCTCACCGCCGCATCGGCAAGCAGGCGCACCGACTGGAGGAAGTTGTAGGCCATCATCGGGTTGAACACGTTCAGCTCGAAATGGCCTTGGCTGTCGGCAAAGCCGATGGCGGCATTGTTGCCATGAATGTGCGCGCACACCTGGGTCAGCGCTTCGCACTGGGTCGGGTTGACCTTGCCCGGCATGATCGAACTGCCCGGCTCGTTTTCCGGCAAGGCCAATTCGCCAAGGCCGGAACGCGGGCCGGACCCAAGGAAACGGATATCATTGGCGATCTTGAAGCAGGACATGGCCACGGTGGTGATCGCCCCATGCGTGAACACCATCGCGTCATGCGCGGCCAGCGCTTCGAACTTGTTCGGTGCGGTCGTGAATTTCAGGCCGGTAATGCCAGCGATCTTCTCGGCAACTTTTTCTGCAAATCCGACCGGCGAGGCGAGGCCCGTGCCGACGGCCGTGCCGCCTTGCGCGAGTTCCATCAGCTTTGGCAGCGTCAGTTCGATGCGCTCGATGCCATTGGCCAGCTGCTGCGCGTAACCGGAAAATTCCTGGCCGAGCGTGACGGGCGTTGCGTCTTGCGTGTGCGTGCGGCCGATCTTGATAATGTCGGCCCATTCCTTGGCTTTGGAATCGAGCGCATTGTGCAGAACCTGAAGCGCCGGCACCAGGCGATGAACGACTTCCTCAACGCACGCGATGTGCATCGCCGTCGGGAACGTGTCGTTCGACGACTGGGACATGTTCACATGGTCGTTCGGGTGAACCGGCTTCTTTGAGCCCTTTTCGCCCCCCAGAATCTCGATGGCGCGGTTCGAGATCACTTCGTTCGAATTCATGTTGGACTGCGTGCCCGACCCGGTCTGCCAGACGACGAGGGGGAAATGATCGTTCAGCTTGCCTTCAATGACTTCTTCGGCGGCCTGCACGATCACTTTGCCCAGTTCGGGATCCATCTTGCCGAGGTCCATATTGGCTTCAGCGGCGGCCTTCTTGACGATGCCAAGGGCACGGATGATCGGCTCTGGCTGTTTTTCCCAGCCAATCTTGAAGTTTCCGAGGCTGCGCTGAGCCTGCGCGCCCCAATAGGCGTCATCGGAGACCTCGATGGGGCCCATCGTGTCGGTTTCGGTGCGCGTCGTCATGAGTGCAAGCTCCTTCGAGAATAAGTTGGACAGGACACCCTTGGCGCCGGATGGCCCTGTAGAAAACCTGAGAACCGGCGCGGTGTAGCACGGCCATGCGCCGCTGCAAGGCGACATTCGGCCTATCTGGCCATGGCAACGTGGAATTAAGGCCTGTGGTCTAGTCAGCCGCCATGAAAACGATTGCAGCTCTCGGTTTTAGCCTGGTCATGCTCGGCGTCGGTCTTCTCTTCATCGGAAAGGCCGGTCTGAACACCTATCGCTATCTCGGCTCCAGCAACTGGGAAAGGGCACCAGCCCTGATCGAAAGCAGTGAAATTCGTACGGGACGGGATAGCGTGGCCCGGTCCGGAATCCGCGCAAAGGTGCGACGCGCGCTGACATTGTACGAAACGCAGGTGACCTACCGCTACGAGTATGACGGCAAGGCCTATACCGGCCATCGGGTCGATCTCGGGTCACGGCGCTCCTCGGACGCCAAGGCACATCGCAAGCTGAAACGGCGGTTCGACCAATTGCAGGCAGAGCAGCGCCAGATATATGCATGGGTGAACCCCACCAGCCCCGAAGAGGCTGTGCTGTATCGCACCCACAATTGGGTGGTTACAGCGTCCATGGCACTGTTCGGACTGTTCGGACTTGGCATCGCCGGCGGCGTGGTCGCATCCGAGCTTTGAACCCGGCGACCTTCAACAGGCGCCACCTTCTCCCCCATTCGTGTCTTGCGCGGTCCTGACGGCCTCGCCTAGATTGCGGGTTCGCGGGGCCCAACGGGGCCGGACCGAGATACATTTCCGGAAGACGCCAGGACTGCCCATGAACGCTCTCGCCCAGGCACTGTCACAACCGGCGACGCTGCTTGTCGCCGCGCTGGCCTTCGCGCTCGGTTTTCTCGTGCGCGGGATCGGACTTAATTCCTTCTCGCCACCCCTCATGACCGAGGCCCAGATCGAAGAAGCCCTGTCGAAGGTCACCAAGGCCAAGTGGGCCGAGATCGACCGGGCAACCGACGACCGCAAGAAAATCCTTGCCATCAAACTGCTGCGCGAACAAACGGGTCTCGGCCTGAAGGCCTCGAAGGAAGCGGTCGAGGCGCGCATGCAGTCACGTCATCGGATGCGGGGATGAGCCTTGCCGAATGGGTTTCCGCCGGAAAGGTGCGCGCGCGCATCACGGATGAGGGCGCGCTCGAAGTGCGCTGTCACGGCCTGACGACGCAGGCGAAATATTACAAGACCCTGCTCAAGGAATTCTTTCGCAAGGAGTTCCCGCCCCTGCGGCCCGGCTATGGGGATTATTCCGTTCACATCATGATGGAATACACAGGCGATGCGCCCTGGATGGACCTCGACAATCTCGCCAAGGCCCTGCTCGACAGTTTGACAGGGAACGTCTTCGAGGATGACCATCAGGTCGCCCGCCTGCTGGTCGAGCGGCGCGTGGGCGAACGCGAAGGCATCTGGCTGAAAGCCGAGGCGATGGACTGAGCCGTCAGAACGGGTTCAGCGTATAGCCATCCTGTTGCAATTTCGCGTGCGCGGTCATCGCCGAAAGTGCGATTTCGACACCCGGCAGCAAATCTGATTTCTCGATGTCGCGATAGGCTGCAGTCTGGCCACACAGAATAATACGGACACGGTGCTTTGCGAGCGCGGCCACCAAGGGCGCATTCGCGTTACCTGCTCCTGCCACAAGGTCCGCCGAGGCTCCGCCATGCACAACCACCGCCAGCTTGATGTTGGCAGCAGGGATACCGACCGCCTCGTGCATGTTCAGGAAACGCGCTGCGCTTTCCAATGTCCGGTTCACCTTGCCCGGCTCAGCAGGTGCCGCCGTGTCGAATGCGATCTTGAAGACGGCGTCCTTGGACAGCCGCTCGGCATCCGGCACACTCGCCACCTTCCCGAAAGCAGGGATCGCCATACCGGGTTTGAAATCATCAGGACCCGCCAGCGCAGGCGCAACCAGCAGCAAAGCCGCGGTAGCGGAAAGGATTGATCGTATCATGGACATCTCCTCTAAGTGCCGCTGACCCTAGGCGGTGGCGCCAGCGACGTCGAGCCGCATTTGATATAAGGGCTTTTGCGTAGTCACCGGGCCGCCCACCATTGCTAGGACCATCGCCATGAAACAGGCATGGATTCCTTTCGCGTCGCGCCCCGTCCCGCGCTATACAAGCTATCCCACCGCGGCGGATTTCACGCCGCAGGTGGCGGAAACAGAGGCCGGGATCTGGGCCAGCCAGACTGCGTCGGACAAACCGATCTCGGTCTATATCCACGTGCCGTTCTGCGAGAAGCTTTGCTTCTATTGCGGATGCGCGACCAGCGTGCCGAATGGTTACACGCGCATTGCTGCTTATCTGGAGATATTGCATCGCGAAATCGACCTCTGGGCCAGGGCGCTGGGGGCCCATGACGGGATGGCGCACCTGCATTTTGGGGGCGGCTCTCCCAATGCGCTTTCAGCCGAAGACTTCAAGGACCTTGTCGCGCATGCAAGCCGCGCCTTTGGCCTGCGTCCCGGCGCCGAGATCGCGGTCGAGATAGACCCGCGTGGCCTGACCCCGGATTTCATCCACGCCATGGCGGCCTCCGGCGCCAATCGCGTCAGCTTCGGCGTCCAGACGCTCTCCGCCACCGTGCAGCAAGCCGTGGGCCGCATTCAGCCGAAAGTCCTCCTCAGCGAGGGCATCGCCCGACTGCATGAAGCAGGGATCGGTGCGATCAATATGGACCTCATGTATGGCTTGCCCCACCAAACGGTCACGGATGTCGAGGAAGCCGCGCATTTCGCCGCCGAGATGGGCGCCGCCCGCATCTCGCTGTTCGGCTACGCGCATGTGCCATGGTTCGCCAAACACCAGGCCGCTATCGACGAAGATGCCCTTCCCGGCCTTGAAGCGCGCTTTGAACAGGCCGAGGCAGGCGCGCGCACGCTGGAACTGGCAGGCTACCAGGCCATTGGCCTTGATCATTTCGCTCGCGCCGACGACTCGCTCACTCAAGCC
>NZ_DFME01000042.1:0-3347 GCF_002375605.1 Hyphomonas sp. UBA3601
TTCGACTTCCTCTTCGGCGAGGTAGTCGTCGTCGCGGATCACACGGTCCCCCTGTGGCGTCTGGAGGAATTCACTCGCCAACATGAACAGGGTGCGCGCAGGCGCCTCGGCCAGTTCCTTGCGATTGCGGATGCCCGCGCCGACAAGGATCTGGGCGTCGTGCACGCGCAGGCCCGGCACTTCCATCATCAGGATCGTCTGGTCCTTCCAGTCGTTCAGCGTGTCAATGTCGATATAGGCCACATCGACGAGGAAGACGGTCTCTTCCGTATCGCAATCCAGCAGGTCACCCACCGTGGTGATCCCCGCGCGCGACAGGCGTTTGGCCGTCTTCTTGCCAATGCTCGGCGCCTCGACCACGGGGGACTCGCGGGTGATGCGGCTGCGGCGGGCGACGTCGCCGGACTCCTCGCCAAGATCATCAGCAAGCGGCGCGGGGGCAGCGGCCTCGGGCTCCGGCTCGAACAAGACTTCTTCTGCCTTTGGGGGAGCCTTTTTCTTCGGCGGAGGGGCTTCCTCGGCCAGCGGCACTCCTGCTTCGGCCGGGTGAAGTGTTTCGTCGGTTGGCGCCGCTTCGATTACAGCCTCCTCGACCACATCCTCTTCAATAACGGTCGCCTCAGCGGCGATCTCGGCCTCATCCTCGATCAGTGCGGTCAGCAGGCGCTCCTCGACCGCCTTGTTCTTCGAACCTATTGGGCCAATCTCCTGTTTGTTCAGCTCTTTCAGCGGAACGCGCAAAACTTGTTTGGCGTGAAGCTTGCGGATTTCCTTGTCATCATCCGGCAGGGTACGGATGACCTTACCGGTCTTCTGATACTCCTTGTACATCCGCGTCACGGTGCGCTTGTCGGCCGCATCCGACAGTTTCGCCGTTACCCAGCGCAGCGGAATGTCCAGTGTCTCGATATAGCCCTGAAGGGTCAGATTAGTCTTGGGCGGGCTGACAGCAGCCTCCGCAATACCGCGTGAGAGGATCGCGCCGAATCCGGCCGTGGCATAGGCGACCAGTTCCACGATCGCATCGAACATGGTCTCGTCCAGCCCGGCGGGCGGATCCTTCACGCCCACGTCGAGATCATAATGGTCAATGAAGGTCTGATAGTGGGGATGCGACAGGCGCGCGCCATTGCGGACCATGTCGGCGATGAATCCTGCGCCGTCCGGCACTGGCACATCCGGATAGCCGAGCGTCTCTATGCGGGCATCAATCTTGTCGCGGGATTTGGCGATGCTCCACTCCACCGCCCGGTGCATCGTGCCCTCTTCCTCGGTCTGGCCGGTATGGAAGGGCTGGATCGGATCGGCATAATAATGGCTCAGCACGCCGAACGCATAGGCGGCCTTGCTCCATTGCTTGCGACGGAGATGGTCGACCGCCGTCGCATACCATTCCATCGCCTTGCCCGGCGCGCCGCCCCACTCCCCTTCGGAAACGTGCAGGACATGGTTGCGGAAATCCTTGAACTTGGAATCCGGCGCCTTGGCCCCTTCGAGCAGGTGCTCGTGGTGAACCAGGAACAGGTCCTTCCACTTGTCGGCCTCCTCCGAGGCTATGAGCGACAGCGCGTCCATCGCGATATAGTGGTGCGTCGAGCGGCACCGATGGCCGCGAATTACTCGTTCGAGCAGAGACATGCCCGTCTCCCTTCCCGCCTGATTCAATCTGGATCAAACGAGAAATGCCTAATGATAGTTACGCCATCATTAACCATTCGCGCGGGAGGGGAAGTTTCTGCTGCGCCTACCGCACCGCAAAATCGGTGGGCTCGGTGCTCTTGCCCTTGGCGTCTTTTTCGCCCTTGGCCTGGCCGTGCTTGTTGGGGCCCATGAAGCCGAAGAGGTGGCCACCGACCTTGCGCATCTGGATCTCTTCCGAGCCTTCGGTGATGCGATAGCGGCGATGGTGGCGGTAGATGTGCTCGAACGGCTTGTGGCGCGAATAGCCCATCCCGCCATGCACCTGCATCGCCCGGTCGGCGGCATTGCAGCAGAGCCGGTTTGCCCGGTAGTTGCACATGGAGACCTTGTCGGAGAGATGGATCGCGACGTCCGGCTTGGACATCTGGTCCATTTCCCAGGCCGTCTTGAAGATCAGCAGGCGCAGCATCTCGGCCTCGGTGGCGAGCTCCACAAGCGGGAACTGGATCGCCTGGTTGGTCGCGAGCGGCTTGCCGAACGGTTTGCGCTCACGGGCATATTGCACGCTCTCATTGATGCAATACATCGCGGCGCCCACCGAACTCGCGGCTTGGCGAATACGGTTCTCATGCACGAAATGCTGGGCCAGGGCGAGGCCCCCTTCCGGCGGGCCGAACACGGCATCTTCAGGCACCCAGACATCCTTGATGGTCAGGCGCGGATGGTCGGTCGGCATGTTGAAGGTCCACATGTATTCTTCAATGATGACGCCGGGATCACGCGCCGGTACGAGAAGACAGGTGATGCCCTTGGCGTCGCCATCTTCACCACTTGTGCGGCAGAACATCATGATGTGCGTGGCCACATGCATGCCGGTGATCCACATCTTCTCGCCATTGATCAGCCAGCCATCCTTGCCGTCGCGCTTCTGGCGCACCGCACGGGTTTCCATATGGGTCGCATCGGACCCATGATCAGGTTCGGTCAGGCCGAAACAAGCGAGAAACTTCCCGTTCAAAGCGTCTTCGGCAAGATGCTTCTGATCCGGCCGGGCGAAGTCGCGCAGCATCAGGATCTGCGGGAAATTGCCGACTATGGAATGTTCGTTCTGGAGATCATTGTGCAGGCCGAGGCCCTGTTCGGCGAAATGCTCGCGGATAATTGCCATGCCGAGGTTCGAGCCGTCCTGCCCGCCGAACTCCTTCGGCAACGCATAGCGCAGGTGTCCGGCCTTGTCGGCGCGGCGCTTTGCTTCGCGCAGCAATTCTTCCCATTCGGGCCGCGGCAGGCCCTCATTTTCGAAATCAGTCCGGGCCCATTCGCGCCGATGGTCGAAGAAGCGGATGTTGTCGTCCTGCTGTTCGAGCGGCCTAATCTCGTCCTCGATGAACTGGTCGAGCACGGTCAGATAATCGGCGATGTCCTGCGGGATATTGAAATCCATGATGCTTTGTCCTCCTGGGCGGTCGCCTCGGTGGCGATCTCTTTTCCACCTTCGAGACTACCGCACTGAAACCGCGCGGCAATTTATGCCGCCACGGCAGGATTGAAACAAAAATATAATCAATGAACAATTGACTTTTTATTCAATGATCATATTCTGTCGTTACGGTCACCACCGACCGCAACTGCAAGAAGGTTTCCTCCCATGCCGTCTTCCCGCCTCTCTCTTATCGTTGTCGCTGCCGGTCTTGCCGGCCTCGCCT
>NZ_DFME01000148.1:0-191 GCF_002375605.1 Hyphomonas sp. UBA3601
GTGCCGTCTTCGCCGGTGAAGGCGCCAGTAGCGGTGCCGGTGCCGGTCGACTTGATAGTCTGCCCGCCGGACGCATTTGCGTTGTCCTCGATCTCATAGTCGCCGCCGAGCGTGAGAACTTCAGCTTCGGTCTCGCCGACTGCAATCTCGCCTGGAGGCGGCGGGGGCGGTGGAGGCGGAGGAGGTGGCGG
>NZ_DFME01000148.1:304-10419 GCF_002375605.1 Hyphomonas sp. UBA3601
ACCCATCCACTGGAGCCACCTGCGCCGGTCCATGTCTCGACCTCGACGCCGTTGACGTAGACTGCGAACTCTGACGCGCCGTCATTCTCGTTGAAGAAGTTGACGGCAAATTCGTAGGTGCCGTCTTCGCCGGTGAAGGCACCTGTCGCGGTGCCAGTGCCGGTCGACTTGATGGTCTGTCCGCCCGAAGCGTTGGAATTGTCCTCGACCAGATAATCACCTGCGAGCGTCAATGTCTCGGCTTCTGTTGTCCCGACTACGATATCGGCCATGATGGTACGCTCTCAACTAAACTGTCTTGATCCGGCTCAAGCATGAATGCTGGCCTATAGTAAATCGGAACCGGTTTGCTTGCCACATCATTCTAGTCTCACGAGACTGGGCAGCGGCCGGGGGGTAAATTGCCATGACTGTTTGAACCGGGTTTTCCAACCTCGACACCTATCGCGTCAGGGTCAACGGGCACCCTTGGAATTCACCACGGCCGGCACGGTAAGCAGAAGAATTTTCACATCGGTCAGAAAGGTTCTGGTGCGCGCGTATTCAACATCCATTGCGACGCGGGTCTCGTAGGATGTGTCGCTGCGGCCACGGACCTGCCAAAGGCCAGTCAGGCCAGGGCGTACCGCGCAATAGTGTTTGTACTGGTCGCCATATTTCGTGATTTCATTTTCGACGATCGGACGCGGCCCAACCAGCGACATGTCGCCCCGGATGACGTTGACCAGTTGTGGGAGTTCGTCGATCGAGCTTTTGCGGATGAACTGGCCGAGTGCCGTAATACGGGGGTCATTGGTCAGTTTTTGCGTTTCGGCCCATTCGCGACGTGCATCCGGATCTGTTGCCAGCAGCTGTTGCAGGCGATCTCCTGCATCGGTCACCATCGAGCGAAGCTTGTAACAAGCAAACTGTTCACCGTCTTTGCCGAGGCGCATTTGCTTGAAAACGGCGGGGCCGCCATCTTGCAGACGGATAAAGATGGCAATTGTCAAAATCAGGGGAGCAGTGAAGAGCAGAATGCAAGATGCCACCACAACGTCGAAGACGCGTTTGGCAATCTGTTCCGCACCCGAAGTATCGGAGCTGTGGCGAAGCGATGCGTACGTAGCCATCTCCACTTCACGTGACTCTTTTGAAAGTCTCAAACCCATTTTACGTCCCCTAGAATCTACTCATCTGCGCCGGGTTTACTGCCTCACCCAGTGCGGACCTTAACGAGCGGTTAACTCGCAAGAGCCGTTGGATGTTTATTTCTTTCAGGGAGGTTTGCAATCTCTGTACCGCGAAATATGAAAATAATTAACGGTTGGAGACAAATTTCGCGCCACAGGGGAAAGTAAAGCGCAAATAATCGAGCAATCTGTACACAAAAATGGCATGTTCGAGGCAATTTTTGCCTCGTGCGTCAGCGGTGATCGATTTTTGGACAGTCGCGTGCCAAGGCGGCACAGTCTGGAATGAAAAAGGCGGCCCTGTTTCAGGGCCGCCTTTTCGTTGATTCGCGTTTTTGTGGTGCCTAGAAGATGCGCTCCCCGATACGGATCGTATCTCCAGGTTTAACGGCCGTATTGGTATCCAGCGTGTAAGTCTCTTCGGATGTGGCGTCAGCGCCTTTGACGAATACAACCTTCTTGTTGGCTCGGTATGTAAAACCGCCTGCCGCAGCGACGGCATTCAGCACCGTCAGACCGGAATTGTAGGGGTATTCTCCCGGAGAGCCGACTTCGCCGAGAATATAGTAAGGGCGGTAGTTGATAACTTCGGCGCTGACGCGGGGATTCAGGATATAATCCCCGTCAAGCGTTTCAACGATTTTGGTTTCCAGTTCTGGAGTTGTCAGACCGATTGCTTCGACCTGGCCAACCAGGGGCAACGAGATCGCTCCGGAGCCATCCACATCAAATTCACCGGAAAGGTCCGGGTGTCCAAACACGGTGACACGCAGCCGGTCTCCATTGCCAAGGATATAGGCCGGAGCCGTACGTTGCTCGTGACTGGTCTCAGGTGCGTCTGATCTCTGAATTGCTGTGCCAGCCTGACAGGCAGACACAATCAGAAAAGCGCCAGCCACCAAGGCTGAGCAGATTGAGCGAAGAGTCATCATGTCCCCATATTCTCCGTTGTTGGCGGCAAACGCCGCTTTGCAAATTGATCCCTAAACAGGACTCGTTTCCAGAAAGCTGACATCGGTCTTAAAAAGTTTCGCTGCTGACAGGCGGCCACTAATAAAGGCGCCCGTATCGAGACCGATGCGACGATTGTCGCGGAACACACCTTCTGCAGGTGTGTGTCCGTGGACCACAATATGTTCGAATTCTTTCGTATCATCCAGGAATTCATCCCGGATCCATAGAAGGTCCCGTGCCGATTGCTGTTCAAGGGGCACGTCAGGGCGCATTCCCGCATGTACAAACAGATAGTCTCCAGCAACATGGTACGATTGAAGGGAGTTGTAGAAATTCAAGTGTTCGTCGGGCAGCCTCTCCCGAAAGCCCGTCCAGACTTTTTCCCAGGCCTTCTGGGCTGCTGTCATGGCTTCGTGGGAGGTTAGACTGGAGCGGGTATTTGGCGGTTGGAAACCATACGAATAAAGGGTTTCGCCGCCGCCGTAGCGGACCCATTGTTTGCCGAAACCAGCATCGCTCAGGAACCGCAGCAATGCTTCTTCATGATTGCCCATCAGGAAAATGGTTCGGAATTCCTTGAGACGATCACCGATCAGGAAGTCGATCACGTCGCGCGATTGCAAACCGCGATCAATATAGTCACCCAGAAATATCAGAGTCCGCTTTGTCCCCGCTGGCAAGGTTTCGGAATCCTGTTCGATTTGCTCTACAAGACGCTCCAAAAGGTCGCAACGCCCATGAATGTCTCCGATCGCGTAGATGCATTCGCCATCCGGAGCGTGACTAATACGCGGCGCGACCGCGACCGGCTCTTGCCGAACGGGTGTCTCAACCTGGTCTGCGGGTGCATTGAAGCCTTGCCGCATGCGCGCACGCAGAGACGTCGTCGAGCGGGTCAATTGAGCCAATCTCGCGATAAACGACTTCTGAATCTGTTGCGTCAGCTTGGGCATGGATGCTCTGCTATTAATGACTCGTTTATAGTGTTTTTTGCCGGAAAACCAAAGGTAGGGCGCGTTTGTCGCTTTTGGGGAGGAAAGTCTCTCGCAAGAAACCTGCCGCCCAGCTCATATGCATGGTTCCCGATGCGAGACCCGCAAACAGACCACATGTCGAGCGCTTCCAGACTGCCACAGCGATTGAGGCAGCCCCCAGCACGCCGACATAGCCGAGTGGCAAGATCAGTGCCGGCCAGAATAGTGGCGATACTACGAGACCGAAAACACTGGCCAGCAAGGCAAGTATCGGGATGGCCTGACGCATTTTAAGGGTGTGGCGGTGTTTCCGGGCCGTGCGGGCGCGGCCCTTACCGTAATTGAAGTATTGCCGAGCGAGCGCCTTTACGCTGCCGCGCGGCACATACTGAATGCGAATATCGGCGTCGAGGAATATCCTGCCACCCGCCTGAACCACTCGCTTGTCGTACTCTGCGTCCTCATTGTGGGAAAAGGTCTCATCGTATCCGCCAATCATCTTGAACACGGCGAGATCGAAACCGGCATGGTGCCCGTGGTCGACATAGGCTGATTTGCGACCACCCCGATGAGCCGAGCCGCCCGACCCCAAAGGCGTATCTACAACCCAGGCATTCGCGCGTTCGAAACAGGTTTCCCCCACTGCGTCCATCGGGACAACGACCGAGGCTGCGTGCGTGGTCTCGAGCGCGTCAGCCACGTCAATGATGAAGTTTTTGGGATAGATGGAGTGGGCGTCGCAGCGGATCAGGAATTGTGTCTCCTCGCTGGAATGCTGGTTGGCCGCAAGGTTCAGCGCAGCCGACTGAAGGCGTTTCGGATTGTGAAGCACGCGCAAATTCGGAAACTCACCCTTCAGGCTCTCCACAATCGCCACCGTTTGGTCAGTGCTGCCGCCGTCTGCCACGGTCAGGGGGACATGCTTCAGGCGTTCATCGCCGTCCATCAGCGACCGAATACATGCTTCGATATGCCGTTCTTCATTCAGCGTTGGGATGACCGCCAGCACAGTTTGTGCGGGCGCTTCCCTGACAAGTCGACCTGCGTTTCGTTCCATTACATCGCCAAACATTTGGGTCCCCGAAGTATTTGTTGTCCGTTAGAGAGCAAAAAGCATTCCATTTTTACGATGAGATGACGCAAGTCCGCTGAAAGCGTGATGAATGTGCAGATAATCCCCTCCCTTACGTTAATCTTGCCGTCAGCCCCGAACCTCCTATGGATAGTGTAAACATATAGGAGGAAGCAGACATGATTGGTGTGATCGCGAAATTGACGATTCAGGACGGCAAGAACGAACAGTTCGAACAGGTGGCCAAGGATTTGATGGCAAAAGTGAAGGCCAACGAGCCTGGTTGCCTGACCTACCAACTCTACAAATCCAAGAAAGAGGCTAACACCTACATTTTCATGGAGCAGTATGCGAGTCAGGCTGACTTGGAGTCGCACGGCCAGACCGAGTATTTCAAAGCTGCCGGGCCGGGGCTCGGTGCTTGCCTCGCGGGCGCGCCGGAAATTTCCTACTTTGACAGCATAGACTAGTTCGGGGCGGTTATGGATCTCTCGTTTACCAAGGAAGACCTTGAATTTCAGCAAGAAGTCAGGGACTGGATTGCGGAAGCCTATACGCCTGAACTCCGCGCGAAAAAGGCCATGTCCAAGAATGGCTATCTCGACAAGGAGGGCCAGGTCGAGTGGCAGAAACGACTATACGAAAAAGGCTGGGTCGCGCCGAACTGGCCCGAAAAGTATGGCGGTCCCGGCCTGTCAGGGTCTGAGCGATACATCCTGAACATGGAGCTTTCGGCTGCTGGTACACCTACCGTCAGTCCGATGGGCATTTCCATGGTCGCGCCGGTCTTGATGGAGTTTGGTTCCGAGGAGCAGAAGGAAAAATACCTGCCTCCAATCCTGCGTTCCGATGTGTGGTGGTGTCAGGGCTATTCCGAGCCGGGCGCTGGTTCCGACCTCGCCTCGTTGCAGATGAGCGCCGTAAGGGATGGCGACGATTATGTGCTGAATGGTTCCAAGATCTGGACCACGCATGCCCAATGGGCAGACATGATCTTCTGCCTTGTGCGCACGTCCAAGGAAGGCAAGACGCAGGAAGGGATCAGCTTTATTGTGTTCCCAATGACCCTGCCGGGGATCACAATATCCGCGCTGCCGACGCTGGACGGTCCGCTGGAAGGCCAGCAGGAAATCAACCAGGTCTTCTTCGAGGATGTTCGCGTGCCTGTCGCCGACGCCCTTGTGGGCGAAGAGAATATGGGCTGGACTTATGCCAAGTACCTGCTCCAGTTCGAACGGGGCAATGCTTATGCGCCCGGACTGCGCAACATGTTGCGCAAGGCCCGCAAGATTGCGAGCGTGGAACAGTCAGATGGTGAGGCGTTGATCCGGGATCACGATTTCTCTCGCAAGCTGGCGAACATGGAAATCAAGATCGATAGTCTGGACGCGACCGAGCAGCGGATTTTCTCCGCACTCTCGGCCGGGCAGGCGGTTGGGCCGGAAAGCTCCATGTTGAAGTGCGAAGGCTCCCATACTCAGCAAGCGATCACCGAGCTTGTTCTCGAAGCCACGGGCTCTTATGCCGCTCCGTTCATTCAGGACAGTTTTGCCGTGGCCCGCGCTGGAAAGAATGCCGACCTGCCGATGCCGCAATATGCGGTGCCGGTCGCGCCGAGCTACTTCAATTACCGGAAAGCCTCCATCTACGCTGGTTCGAATGAGATCCAGCGCAACATCATGGCGAAGATGGTTCTTGGTCTTTGACAGACATGGCGGCGTCCTTATCGGTTGCGCGTAAGCCAAGCCTGCTGACCCGCATCGCCTATGGAATTGGCGGTGCGGCCAGCGGCGTGAAGAATAACGGATTCGAGTACTTCCTGTTGCTTTACTACAGTCAGGTACTCGGTATCTCAGCCTCTCTTGTGGCTGGCGCATTGTTCCTGGCGCTTGTGGTCGATGCCGTATCGGACCCCGTCGTCGGCTATTGGTCTGACAATGTGCGCACCCGGTTCGGCCGGCGGCATCCGTTCATGTATGCCGCTATGCTTCCACTGGGCGTTGCTTATTTTCTCGCATGGAATCCACCAGCGGGCTTGGATAGTCACGGACTGTTTTTATGGCTCGTTGTCATAACGATCACGGTGAGGCTGTGTTTCACCTTCTATGAAGTGCCGAGTCTCGCGCTCGCCGCGGAGCTGACGCAGGATTATGACGCAAGAACCAGCCTCATGTCCTTTCGCTACTTCTTTGCGTGGGTCGGGGGACTGGCGATACAGGTCGCCTTGCTGACGATGTTGTTGCGGCCAACTGAAACCGTGAAGATGGGATTCTTCAATCTCGACGGTTGGCATACGTATGGATTGTGGGCAGCGCTCACGATTGTCGGCGCAATCGCGATTTGTGCCGCCGGCACACACAAATACATTCCGTATTTGAAGGCGGCGCCAGCTGCGCGCCAACTCAGTGTGGGCAAGGTATTCGGAGAAATCTTCGAAACGGTTTCAAACCCGTCTTTCCGTGCATTGTTTCTAGCGACACTATTTGGCTTGTTCGCCAGCGGCATCTCTGCAGCCTTGAACCAATACATTAACGGCTTCTTTTGGGAATTCGATACTGATCAGATTGCCGGGCTTACTGCTGGAGTGTTCGTGTCAGCAGCGATCGCGTTGGTGGTCGCGCCCATCATTGGCAAGACGCTGGGCAAGAAGCGCGGCTCAATCATTATCGGCCTTCTGGCATTCACCATCGCACCCGCGCCAGTTCTCGCGCGCTTGCTTGGCTTCATGCCGCCGAATGGCTCCGATACGCTTTACTATCTCGTACTGTTCATCACAGTTTTCGATCTGGCGCTGATCATTGCAACGCAAATGCTCATGGCGGCGATGGTTGCTGACATTGTCGAGGAAAGCGAACTGTCCACGGGGCGTCGTTCGGAAGGGATATTCTTTGCAGGTATCAGCTTCATTCGGAAGCTGTCGCAAGGTGCGGGGATACTGACTGCGGCGGTCGTGTTGTCGATGGCAGATCTGCGTCCCGGTATGCAGCCTGGGGAAGTAGCCGAGACTTCGCTGAATAAACTCGGATGGGGGTATGCAGCCTCGTTGCTCGTGATCTGGATGCTCATGATCCTGTGCATCAGCTTCTATCGAATCAGCCGGGAAAGTCATGAAGCCAATCTCGCGGCGCTCGCTGCGAGAGACGACACAGACCCAACCCCCTGAAAAAACTCACTGATTTGTCATGATTGAAGGAATTGCGTCCCGCTTCGCGCCGCAATAGAGCCATACTCATGGTCCATACAATTCGCATGACAAAACACGTTTCGAAGTTCCTGGCGATTGCCGGGCTTTCGGTTCTGGCTCTGCTTGTCGTGGCGGTCTTGCCACTTTTTGCACACGCCCAACGGTTACCCCAATCGCAAACCGAGATTGATCTCAGCTTTGCGCCGCTGGTCAGGGAAGCTTCGCCCGCTGTGGTAAACGTTTTCACCGAGCGCATGGTCGCCAACCGGGTCTCACCCATGGAACAATTGTTCTTCGGTGATGCGATCCCGAAACAGCGCCGTCAGAATTCGTTGGGATCCGGCGTGATCGTGGGTTCAGATGGTGTGATCGTAACCAACAATCACGTCATAGATGGTGCGGACACGTTTCGGGTCGTCTTGAGTGATCGCCGGGAGTATCCGGCCGAACTTGTGCTTGCGGACGAGCGGACAGATCTGGCTGTCCTCAAAATCGACACTGAAGGCGCTGTGCTGCCCACTCTACCATACGCGGATACCCGGGCAGCCCAAGTCGGCGACCTTGTGCTGGCGATCGGCAACCCATTCGGGGTTGGTCAAACGGTGACCAGCGGCATCATCTCAGCAACGGCCCGCACGGATGTGGGCATCTCCGACTACGCCTTCTTCCTTCAGACGGATGCTGCGGTGAACCCTGGCAATTCCGGCGGGGCGCTTGTGAACACGAAGGGGGAGTTGGTCGGTGTGAACACTGCAATCTTCTCCCGATCCGGTGGGTCCAATGGTATCGGTTTTGCCATCCCGGCTGAGATGGTGAAGCGCGTTGTCGACGCCGGCATGAATGAAGGCACTTTCGTCCGTCCATGGCTGGGACTCGCCGCGCAGTCTGTGAGCTACGACATCGCCAAGGCGCAAGGACTGGATCGCCCTGTCGGAGTCATGGTGACGGAAGTTTACGATGATGGCCCAGCGGACAATTCCGGTCTGCGTCGAGGCGATCTCGTGACCGCCATCGATGGGCGGGAAGTGTTTGACGAAAAGGGCCTGAAGTTTCTGGCCGCTGTTCGTAGCCCCGGCGACGAAGCGATACTGACCGTGCTGCGGGGGGGGAAGACGCAGAACATCGGAGTCACGGTCGAGCCGCCACCCGGCGCTCGCGAAGCGGATATTGTACTTCTAGATGGACGAACGGCTTTTTCGGGTGCGCGAGTTGTAGAGCTGTCTCCCCGGCTCGCCGAGGAGAACGGGCTCGACCCGTTCCAGAAGGGATCCGGAATCTATGTACATTCAGTGATGCGGCGTTCGATTGCCCGGAATTTCTTCCGACCAGGGGATATCGTCCGCTCGGTGAATGGTGCGCAGACAAAGACCGTAGACGAGCTCAAATCTGCGCTCGCAAAGGATGCGAGCAGCTGGGATATTGAGATCGAACGGAATGGTCGTGTGGTGCGAGGAACGGTCCGGCTCTAGGCGGCCTGGCTATTCCGCGGCAACTTGCGATGCAGCGCTCGCGGACCCCTCGAACATGTCCATCATGATGCCATAGGCATCCTCAAGCGGTAGCCTGTCGGCATGACGGATGGCGCTTCCATCGGCGGTTTGCACCCAGAAAGCCCCATTGCGGCTGTGCTGGGAATTGTTGACCTGACCAACCAGCATGAAGAGTTCGTCAAAGGCTTTACGCTCACCGGTTTTGGCGTTGGTTATCTCGAAACCTGGGTCAGTCTTTGAAATCAGCCCGGACCAGAACATGATCCGGTTGGCTGCTCGCCGCCATTCCATGATCGTTTTGCCATTCGACTGTAGGGCGTCGAGCGTTGCTTCTGCTTCAGCTGCCTCTTCCTCGGAGGCGAACGTTGCCCAAGCCTGATGGGTCATGACCGGTTCGAAGCTGACCGGTTGCGGGCCACCCGCCCAAGCAAACAGGTCTTTGAAATTGTGGGGGCGATAGACAAATTTCCCACCAATATGTTCGTAGCGTGTGTTTGCTTCCTGGCTGAGCGCAGTGGCCAGGACGATCCGGCCAGTCGGCCCGACCATGTCGAACGCCTTGCCGATAATCACATCCATGTGACGATACGAATCCTCGATCGCGTTGCCGTAATTGAGCATTTCCTCGTCAGAAGGTTTCACCTGGTAGACGTCCGGTTGCATATGCCGCCAATACCGGTGCTGGAGATAGGCGGTGGAATTGGCGAAATATGTCGCGAATTGCGGTCGGCGCTTCGACCATGTGTTTGCAAACACGTCCCACATCAGCAGATCGAGCACGAGCGCGCGTCGCCATTTGCGGTCGGCGGAAGATGTCTTCTCACCAGCGATCTGGTTCATCGCCTTCGTGATCGTCTGGAGTGAAAGGCCGTGGCCCAGCATGAATTTTACAAAATTGAGCGCGTCAGCACGGGTGGGTTTGGCATTCGGATTGGTGTGTTCAGCCACATGGAAGCTGATGAATTTGTGAAAGGCTTCATAGGCCGGATCGCTTGGGCGCACGCCCGCAGACCAGGGGTCAGGAACGAGGAACACTGTGTCCTTGTGGGCCGTGTCGGCATTCATCGACCCGAAAACGATGCTGTCGATGCCGTCTTCTGCCAGCGCGTCCCAAATGCGGGGCGTCTTGATCAGGTGCCCTTCGTCGAGTTCTGTAGCGCCGTGTACGTGTTCCGTCTGCCCCGTGTGGAAAGTAGGCCATTGTACCCAAGGCTCCAAAGTCGGGTCGTCGGTATGGGTAACATAGACGTCTGAACTCTTGTGGAGCTT
>NZ_DFME01000148.1:10655-12380 GCF_002375605.1 Hyphomonas sp. UBA3601
ATTTGAAAACATGACAAATATACCCTTGGAAACCCACGCATTCTGCGCCTTTGCCGATCTTAATGCATGAATTGCGCCACGAGTCGATTACCCGTACCGACGGTATTTGAACTCCGGGGCGCAAGGCATGTTTGTAGGGCATTCCGGCCAAAACCTGAGCGTTTAGCTGTCTTTTCTCGCGTGAAGAATAACCGGAAGTTTCTCATAGCCGAGCACAAAATTGGAGAGGACCCGCGTGGGTTCGCCCGTTACTTCGACCCGCTCGAACCGGTTCATGATTTCTTCCCACAGAATGCGCAATTGCATCTCCGCAACGCGATTCCCCATGCAGCGATGGATGCCGAAACCAAAAGACAGGTGTCGCCGCGCATTGTCTCGGTCGATGCGGAAATCATCGGGATCATCGATGACATCTTCATCGCGATTGCCTGACGCATACCACATGACGACCTTGTCGCCCTTGCGTATCTTCTGGCCGCCAAGTTCAGTGTCTTCGGTTGCAATGCGTCGCATGTGTGCCAACGGCGTCTGGTACCGGATGATTTCCGAAACCATATTCGGGATCAGGGACGGATCGGCTCGAAGCTTGTCGTACTCGTCAGGAAACTGGTTCAGGAAATAGACGCCGCCAGAAATGGAATTCCGGGTCGTGTCGTTTCCACCGACGATGAGCAACATCAAATTGCCGAGCAGCTCAATCGGATTGTCGACCATGTTCTTTGTGTCTTCGCTATGGGCGAGCAGCGATATGAAATCGAATTTGCGCGGCTGTGCCGCCCGTTCGCGCCAGAGCTCGGTGAAATAGGCTACGCATTCATTCAAATGCTTCATGCGCCACTCCATGTCGGTGCCGACAATGCCGACCGCATCGCTTGTTGTGGCAACATCCGACCAGAATGGCAGCTTGTGGCGGTCCTCGAAGGGAAAGTCGAACAATGTCGCCAGCATTTGGGTGGTCAGTTCGATTGACACTTTTTCTACCCAGTCGAATTCCTTGCCAACAGGAAGGCTATCCAGGATCGTGCACACACGTTGGCGGATCAGGTCTTCGAGTTCTGAGAGCTGGGTCGGTGCGACAGCTGGCTGGGCCACCTTGCGCTGGATGTCATGAATTGGCGGGTCCATAGCGATAAACATGGGCGGCTGGAAATTATCGCTCGGGTCGCCAATCACGATGCTGGGTTCAGACGAAAACGTCTTGTGATTTGAATCGACCGCGATGATGTCATGATACTTCGTGACGGACCAATACGCGCCGACAGAGCTTTCCGGGCAATAATGGACTGGCGCTTCCTTGCGCAGTCGCCGGAAATACTCCCCCTGCTTATTGTTCAGGAATATCTCTGCCTTTGAGACATCAAAGGTTTCGAGCGGCAGGCTCCAGGGATCTGGAATTGTGCCTTCCGCCTCATACTCTGTATCGGCCATGCTTTCCTCCCGGTTTTTCTTTTCACAGTACGTGCGAAACCGGCAGTGGGCTAGCTATCAGGCCGCGCCAATTGTTGTGCGGTGCAACAGACGCGCATGTCCTGGATAGCCCCCGGTTGCCATATGCAACAGGCAGCGATTGTCCCACATCACCAGCATGTTTTCCTGCCAGACATGCCGATACTGAAATTCCGGTCGGGTTTGCCAGCGATACAGTTCAGCGAGCAATTCCCAACCTTCGTCGGGCGCCATGCCCTCGAACCCTGTAATATAGCCCGCCGTGCCAAAGACGCTCTC
>NZ_DFME01000148.1:12407-13022 GCF_002375605.1 Hyphomonas sp. UBA3601
ATGATGGTCATGCTGCGCCCGCTCGCTTTGTCTGCCTCTCCATACATGCCGTCTGGGGCGTAAGCGTTCTTGGCGGAATGAATGGCTTTCTTGCAGTCCAGCCTTTCACGCAGTTCCGTGGGCATCTGCTCCAGCGCCAGATATTGATTGGCGAATAGCGTGTCGCCACCCCGCGGCGGAATGGTAATACCGAACAAACAGGTGCCGCTTGGAGGAGCGGCCTGAAAGCTCCAATCAGTGTGCCAGCTTTCTGCGAAGATCGGTGCCGTTTCGTCGGCCGCGCGCTGAACCGCGATTATGTGCTGATGACCGGGGATCGATGCAATGAATGGGTCCTCTCCAAAGGGACCAAAATACAATGTGAAGCGTTCCAGGTCTGCGTCGCTCATTGATTGGTCCGGAAAGGAGAGAACCTGATGTTCAAGCCACGCCGCGCGAATACCTGCAACGATCTCGGCAGGCAGGGGAGCAGACAGGTCAACGCCGCGAATCTCAGCGCCGCATGCCTGCCCGGATGGTGTGATCTCGAGTGTCATTTTGTGTCTCCTCCACTTGGCACCTTATCACGCTCTGCAATCGCGCCTAGAACGGGCTCATGAACGACCTATTCTCTGC
>NZ_DFME01000148.1:13156-19430 GCF_002375605.1 Hyphomonas sp. UBA3601
ACGTGGTCGGGCAGGATCACCTGCTTGGGCCTGACGGACCCTTGCGGCGCATGCTGGAGGCTGGCCGGTTATCGTCCATCATATTCTGGGGGCCACCTGGCGTCGGCAAGACGACCATTGCGCGGTTGCTCGCCAGCGAAACTGATTTGGAATTCGAGGCAATCAGCGCCATTTTTTCCGGCGTGAAAGATCTGCGGGCCGCCTTTGAGCGCGCGGAAGCACGGCGTTCGACCGGGAAGGGAACCTTGCTGTTCGTTGACGAAATTCACAGGTTCAACAAAGCCCAGCAGGACGGCTTCCTACCTTTTGTCGAAGGGGGCGTCGTGACATTGGTCGGGGCGACCACCGAGAATCCGAGCTTTGAAATCAATGGTGCGCTCCTGTCGCGCTGTCAGGTCATGGTGCTCAAACGCCTGGACGAGAAAGGTCTCAGTCTCTTGATTGATCGCGCCGAGGCCATGGAGGAGCAGAAGCTTCCGGTGGAGCCTGCAGCGCGCGACGCGCTAATCGATATGGCCGATGGCGACGGGCGATACCTGCTGAACCTCGTGGAACAAGTCTATACTTTTGCCGGTAAGGGCGAGCCGCTGACGGTCGCGGCAATGTCGGCCGCGCTTCAGAAGCGTGCGCCGGCCTATGACAAGTCCGGCGAGGGACACTACAATCTTATCTCTGCGCTTCACAAATCTGTGCGCGGATCAGATCCAGATGCCGCGATGTACTGGTTTGCACGCATGCTGGAAGGTGGCGAAGATCCGCGTTTCCTTGCGCGCCGTCTGGTCGTGATGGCCAGCGAGGATATCGGACTTGCTGATCCGACTGCCATGATGGTGGCTGGTGAGGCGGCGCGTGCATTCGAGCGTCTGGGTGAGCCGGAGGGATTGATCCCCTTGGCGCATTGCGTCGTGCATCTCGCCACAGCGCCGAAGTCTAATGCAGCCTATATGGCGCTGAAGAAGGCGCGCGCCGCCGCCAGAGAGACCGGAAGCCTCATGCCACCCAAGGCCATTTTGAATGCGCCGACTAGCATGATGAAGGATCAGGGATATGGCGATGGCTATATTTATGATCATGATACGGAAGAGGGTGTCTCCGGACAGAATTACTTCCCGGATGAAATGCCCCGGCCAGTTTTCTATGAACCAAAAGGCCATGGGCGCGAACGAGCCGTGATGGAACGCATGAGGTTTGTTGCAGAAATCAGGGATCGAAATCGTCGATAGCCCATGAAGAACCGGTCGCTCCCCAATATCAGCGTTGAAGATCGAGCATATGCTGAGAGCCTCGTCATATTCGAGGACAGTCAGGTAATTGTGTTCGACAAGCCATCGGGTCTGGCAGTTCAGGGCGGGGGCGGCATCTCCCGATCACTTGATGACCTGCTCATCGCGTTTGCCAAATCGAATGGGAAGAAGCCGCGGCTCGTGCACCGTCTTGATCGGGGAACTTCGGGCGTGGTCATTGTTGCGCGAACCAAGCCGGCTGCTGCATTTCTTTCTGAAGAGTTTGCCGCTCGCCAAGCCACGAAAACGTATCTGGCCATTGTATCTGGGAAACTGCCCGTTGATGTCGAAGGGGTGTTTGACCAGCCTTTGGTGAAGGTCGAGGAGGGGGGGCGTCCTCGCATGCTGATTGCTAAAGCTGAGCGAAAGGGTGCTCAAAAGGCGCTGACGGGCTGGCGCATCCGGGCTCGCCACGGCGATTACGCGCTATTCGAATTGAAACCTGAAACGGGCCGGATGCACCAGATCCGTGCACACTTGCTGGGCGCGGGATGTCCGATCCTTGGCGACCACTTGTACGGAACAGGCGCGCAGTCAGCGGAGCGTCTGATGCTGCATGCGCAGTCGCTCGAGATTGGGCTTCCGGATGGAACAAGAAAATTATTCTCTGCGCCGCCGCCCGAAAGTTTCGTGAAAATGGCGATGCAGATAGGACTGAGTCTTCCTGATTAGCTGGCCACGAAAAAGGCCCTCCGTTTCCGAAGGGCCTTGCTCATTTTAAATGGTCGTCGCGTTACCTCTCGCGGAAGCGCGGTATAACAGCCTGCGTCTGACCGGAGTTCACCGCTTCTGCTGCGGCGAGCTGCTCTAGCAAGGACTGAACGTTCTTGTCGTCGGCAAGGCGGTTCAACATGATCGCGGCTTCGGCACCTTCAGCCGACACGCCGAACAGGCTTTCAAGGGCTTCAAGCCCTGTCGGACGATGAGGGTAATAGACGAGGCGCGGTGTGACGTCAGCTTCGATGTCAGCGAGCTCTTTGGCTTTTTCGATGGCGTCGATGAACGTGCCCAACTCATCAACCAGGCCCACTTCAAGCGCATCTTCGCCGCTCCAAATTCGACCACGGGCAACTTCGTGCACTTCATCATACGTCATGCCACGACCGTCGGCGACGATGCCGAGGAACCGATCATAGCCGCGTTTCAGCATGTCCTTGACGGCGGCTTCCTGAGTTTCGGTGAACGTGTCAGCTCCGTAGGCATCCGCAAACTCACCTCCGACACTCACGCGGTCAAATGTGATTCCTAGTTTGTTCAGTCCGCCCTCGATTGCGAACTTGCCACCATAAATGCCGATCGAGCCGGTGATGGTTGCACGATTGGCAATGATGTAGTCGGCCCCTGCGGACACATAGTATCCGCCGGAAGCAGCAAGCGAGCCCATTGATACGATCACAGGCTTCCCATCAGCCTGAACCCGCTCAATGGCATTCCAGATCTGGTCCGCTGCGACGGGGGATCCCCCTGGGCTGTCGACACGGAAGACGATGGCTTTGATCTTTTCATTCTTGCCAGCGTCGAGGATGGCGCGGGCGATATTGTCCGAAGCAAAACCGGGCGGGGAGGAGAAGGGCGAGTTGCCATCTCCGCCGCCTGTGACAACAGCGCCTTCACCACCAACGATGGCGATTTGTGGTGCCCGCAAGCTCGGGGCGGGTGCTGCATAATAGGCAAGGTCGACGAGTTCAGCATCATCGCCCGCTTTTTCCAGGGCGGCTTCGGAGGCTTGTTCCGGATAGCCTGTCTTATCCAGCAGCTTCAGTTCGATGGCTTTCTCCGCTGGGATTGGTCCGCTCTCAAGAGCCGTTCGGACACTGGCAGCATTCAGTGCGCGGTCTGCTGCGATGTCGCCCAAGGCGACGGTCCAGACCGACTCAGCCAGAGTGGCCAGCGCAAGCTTGTGCGGCTCGGTATACTCGGTCTTGTTGTAGGAGTTCGGGGCGTTCTTGTATTCGTAGAACGGATAGATTTCAGGTGTCACGCCGATCTTGTCGAACAGCCCCTTGAAGAACTCCGTTTCGAACGTCAGCCCAGGGACGACCAGGTCGGAACCCGGTTGCATCCAGATTTCATCGGCTGCGGAGATCGACCAATAGGCCGACGGACCGCTGACGCCCAGGGTGCCCTGTGAGTGGGCGATGACGAACTTGCCCTGATCGCGAAAACTCTGGATCGCCTGGCGCAACTCTTCGGCGCGTGCGCTGCCAGTCCCGATGAATGCACCTCGGATGAACAGACCTTTTACATGATCATCGGTTTCGGCCGCTTTCAACTTGGTCAGCAGATCGATGAAACCGGGCGTACCGGACAAGGCAGCAAAACCGCCTGTTGGCGCCTGGTCGGAAATTTCCGAGTTCAGGTCGAGGGACAGGACAACTGCGTCCGGGCGCTCAGGTTTTGAGCTTGATGCCCCAACAATGAGCAACATAAGAAAAGAAAACATCAGGAAGATGAAAATGAACATGGCGGCAAGAGCGCCTGCCATGGAAAGGAAAAAGGTCTTCATGTATGAACGGTCTCCATGCACACGGTCTGGGAGTCGTGTCTTTCTGTAAAACGATATTGCCGATTATCGATAAAAAGTAAAGGCGAGCATTTCAGCACCTGTGAAATTATCGCCGATCATCGCGTTCCCTGCACAAATCCGCTGCTAAGGATGAGATCGGGTGTTGCCAGCAACGGCAAGAGTGGCTATCTCGGCGCCTTCATTGGGGTGTCGCCAAGTGGTAAGGCACCGGTTTTTGGTATCGGCATTCCCAGGTTCGAATCCTGGCACCCCAGCCATCGTCTTCCAGATCGCCGACCATGCGGGAAGACAACGCGAGACAAATTTGATCGTTACTGTATCACGCCGGTTGCCAATAGGCGCGCGCCCGATATTTTCCTTACTGAATCGTAAAGCATCTTATTGATCCCCGAATTCAGGGTTGTTAGCCTTGAGGATCAAAAGTAAGGGCGTTGCGTACCCGGCGTCTGAGTGGCAAAGGGTATAAACAGAGAGCGGCCCACGCTCCAAAGCTCAGGGGAGAGGTCGGGCGTCTCTACGCCTTTCGGCTTCCACTAGACTACCAGGCCAATTGTGTGTGTGGCCATGGCATTGAAACCGGGACGTCCTCATGAGCAGGGCGCCTGACTGTCGATTTTTACGCGCAATACCTGCGCGACCGTTTGGAGAGTGAGAGGCAAACCTCATGAAGAAACTTCTGTCACCAGCTCGCGGCGTTCTCGCCGCTGCGCTGATTGCGGGCTTGGCCATGCCGGCCCAGGCCCAATTGCGCGAAGCGCTCAATACCGGCGAGCAGGCCACCCGGCGCGCCGAGCAAGTTCAGGATCAGATCAACCAGCTGGACGATGAGCGTACGGACATGGTGCGTGAATACCGCTCCCTGCTTCAGCGCCGTGACGCTGCTGACCTGTACGCCAAGCAACAGGCGCTCGTTGTAAAAAGCCAGGAAGAAGAGATCGAATCTCTGACCGAACAACTTGGTTCGATCGACGACATCACCGCCCAGACGGTTCCGATGCTTCTCGAAATGATCGAAAACCTGAAGGCATTCGTCGCTGCTGACCTCCCATTCAAGCAGGAAGAACGCACGACGCGCCTTGAGGGCCTCGACGCCGTCATGGAAACGCCGAACGTCACGCCAGCTGAACAGTATCGCCTGATCATGGATGCCTATCAGGCGGAAATGGAATACGGCCGCACGATCAGCACCTGGCAGGAAGAGATCACGCTGGACGGTAACCCGACCACGGTGGACATGTTCCTGTATGGGCGCGTTGCGCTCGTTTATGCTGCACCAAACGGCGACGCTGCTCGGTACAACCGCACGACCGGTGAGTGGGAAGAGATCAAGGGCGGTTATGCTGCCGATATCGACAAGGCGATCCGCGTTGCACAGGCAAAAGCCCAGCAAGACGTTCTGTTCGCCCCGGTTCAGAAGTTCTCCGTCGAGTAGTCGGCAGGCACCAGAGAATTAAGAGGTAATATAATGTTGAAGTTCAATTCCTCGCTGAAGGCTCTCGGTGCAGCTACGCTGCTCGGCCTCGGCTCAATCGCGGTGTCCGCTCCGGCCTCCGCTCAATCACTCCAGGATGTTCTTGCCAAAGTCCGTCAGGACTCCAGCCAGATGTCTGCTGAAGACCAGCAGCGCCTGCGGGAATTCCAGGCTGATACTGCAGCTCAATCCCAGAAGATGGCGGACGCCCGTGGCGCTCTTGCGGCTGCAGAATCTCGCGGCCGCGCTCTGAGCGCTCAGTTTGATGCCAACGAGGCAACGCTTGCTGACCTCGAAGCTCAGGTTTCTGAGCAGGCAGGTGACTTCCAGGAACTGCTTGGTCAGTTCCGGTCCGCAGCTGGCGAAACCATGCCGGAAATTGCGAACTCCTTCGCCAACTTCGATTATCAGGGCCGCGTTGAGGGCATCGCTGAAATCGCTGAGGCTCGTACGCTTCCGAACCGCGCGCAACTTGAGCGTCTTCCGGAAGCCATGATCCAGGAAATGGTTGCTCAGTCCGAAGTAAAGTCGTTCACCGCAATGGTTGATGGCATTGGCCCGGACGCGTCGAACGCAGAAGCTGATGTGATGCGCGTTGGCGTCTTCACCGCGGCGACCGTAGACGGCACAAAATTTGTTGAAGTGAAGAAAAAGGACAATGGAGACACGTTCCTCCAGGCGTTCAAAAAGCAGCCTTCCGGTGCTTTCGCATCTTCGATGAACAGCCTTGTCAAAGCGGGCCCGGACCAAATCGTTCGTGCGCCGGTTGACCCATCCAAGGGTAACTTGTTCGGCATTCTGGGCGACCTGCCAGAATTCGGCGATCGCCTGAAGCAGGGTGGCCCTGTTGGTGCTGTTATCATGGCGCTTCTGGCTGTTGGCCTGCTGCTCGGTCTCTACAAGATGTTCACGCTCTTCACGATGGGCGGAGCCATGCGCAAGACGGCGAAAACCCGTCAGGCTGGCGACGGCAACCCACTGGCTCGCGTGTTT
>NZ_DFME01000148.1:19563-24140 GCF_002375605.1 Hyphomonas sp. UBA3601
CAACCCACTGGCTCGCGTGTTCGAAGCTTATGAGCAAAACAAGCAGAACGACATCGAGACGCTGGAACTCAAACTGGACGAACAGATCCTGCGCGAGAGCCCACGCATCGAGCGTTTCAACGACATCATCAAAGTGCTTGCTGCTGTTGCACCTCTGCTCGGTCTTCTCGGTACCGTTATCGGTATGATCATCACCTTTACGTCGATCACAATCTACGGTGCCGGCGATCCGAAGCTGATGGCTGGTGGTATCTCCGTTGCCCTTATGACGACCGTGTTCGGTCTCGTGGCGGCTATCCCGCTTCTTCTGGTCCATGCAGTTGTGTCCGCAATGGCACGCGGCAACCAGCAGATGCTTGACGAGCAGGCTGCTGGTCTGGTCGCCGAGAAAGCGGAATCCACGCGCGGGGCGATGGCGTAAGCCATCCCCCTCGTTCACCCGAGGAGTAACCCGATATGGGTTTTGCAGATTTACAGGCTTTCCTCGATCGTGGCGGTCCAGTGTTGCTGGTCATTATGCTTGCAACATTCTTCATGTGGGGCCTGATTTTGGAACGCGTGTTCTATTTCAGGTTCGCACATAAGCAGGTAGCCGCCGATGCGATTGCGGAGTGGCGTTCGCGCTCCGACCGGAAATCCACACTCGCGCACTGGGTAAAAGACAAGCTGGTATCAGAAGTCCGCATGAAAGCGGAACAGAATGTCCAGCTGACCAAGGCAATGGTGGCGCTTGCGCCACTGCTCGGCCTGCTGGGCACCGTGACCGGAATGGTTGCTGTGTTCGACATCATGGCGATCACCAGCGGTGCAGACGCAAAGGCCATGTCGGCCGGTGTGTCTCGTGCAACGATCCCCACGATGGCAGGTATGGTCGCCTCGCTCTCAGGCATTCTATTCACGTCCGGTATGGACCGCCGCGTTAACCGCTCGGTCCAGCAGGTCGAAGATGCGATGGAGATTAGCTGATGCGAGGACGTACACACAGAGCACCGGAAGAGGCGAATGTTGACCTCACGCCCATGTTGGACGTGGTCTTCATCCTGCTGATCTTCTTCATCGTGACCTCGACTTTTGCCCAGGAAGAGACGATCGGCCTTGAGCCTCCGCCTCCGCCTTCGCCAGATCAGCAGGACCAGCCGCAAGTTCCGGCTATCCTGATTTATATCGACGAGTCGAACCTGATCACGGTCAATGGCCGCGTCACTGACATCGGATCTGTTCGTGCCAATATTGAGCGCGTGCGGGCCGAGAACCCGGAAAGCCAGGTTGTGATCCAGGCTCATCCGAAGTCGAGAAACGGGGTAATCGTCCTTATCCGGGACGCCGCCTATAACGCTGGCTACACGACAGGGGTGAACCTTGTCCTGTCGCAGACAGAGTAGAGGAGCACCGCATGGCACGCAGAAAACGTCAATCGATGGCCGGCGGTGGAGGAGCTGAGGATGATGTAAACCTCACTCCAATGCTGGATGTGGTCTTCATCCTGCTGATCTTCTTCATTGTTACGGCTCAGTTCATCAAGGAACCCGGCGTCGATATCGTCCGGCCCGAAGTGGACAACAAGGCAATCGCCAAGCCGCTTGCGATCTTGGTTGCGATCAATGCTGAAAGCCAGATCTACATCGACAAGAAGGAAGTCTCGCCAGATGAGGTGTCCTTTACGCTGAAACAGATGCGTGAAGACAATCCTCGTGGTAAGATTGTCATTCAAGCCGATGTAGCTTCAGAAGCTGAAGTGCTCGTCGATCTGATGGAGACCATCAACAAGCTTGATGGTTCGACCGTGATCGACGTGTCGGCGTCGAGAGAATAGGAGACATTCACATGCTAAATAATCCTTTTCTTCGCCTCTTGATTGCACTCGGTATCGCTATTCCGATCGTGTACGCACTCTTCATGATGATGAGTTATCTCATCAGCGTGAAAGAAGTGAAACTTGATCAGAGCGAACAGCGGGTCCTGTCGGCGATTACGCCACAACAGCAGGATGCCGATGTCCGGGTGCGTCAGCGCTCGAAGCCGAAGCGGATCGATTCCGCCCAGAAGCCGCCTCCACCGCCGAAAGTTTCGGCAACCAAGTCTCAGATCAATCTGCCAACGCCCCGTATTGAGGGTGCTGCGCCGACGGATCTGAACCTTGGCCGGATGAACTCTCTGGCAATCGACCCGGTCGCAATTTCTGACCGGGATGCCCAGCCAATCCGTCCGCCAGCCCCGTCTTATCCGCAACGTGCGGCAGAGCGTGGCACGGAAGGCAGCTGTGATGTTCGCTTCGATGTGGATACACGCGGTCGTCCGTACAACATCTCTGCCACTTGCACAGATAGTGTTTTCAAGCGGGAAGCAGAACGGGCTGTCAGCAAGGTTGAATTTGCTCCGAAGATCATTCGCGGTAAAGCGGCCGAGCGTCGCAATGTGGTATATCCGTTGGAGTTCAAACTGGCCGACTAAGGCCTGTTCGACGATGAAATTTGAAAAGGGCGCTCCAGGGAGCGCCCTTTTTTGATTCCGGATTGTGTCTCCAAAAAGCTTTTGCTTGCCGCTTGGGAATAGTAATGATATAAAGTAACAAAAATGGAGGAAGTGAAATGTCAGCCAGTTTGAATTCGAGCACGGGAACCGCGCTATCCTTCGGCGAAGAATGGCGCTCATGGATTCAAGTCCAATCCGACCCCGGTCGGTTTCTCATGGCCTCCATTCCTGCCGCTGCTGTCACAATTGGCTTGTTCGCAATCATGAACCATTTGATCCATGTGGACGAAGTGAGACTGGCAACGCCATCGGAGCGCATTTGGGACAAGATCGTATTCGACGCGGACCCGATGGAAGATCCGGTGAGACCAGATCGTCTCGTATTCGAGCCTATTGAGGTCAAAACACCTCCCCCTCCACCGAAAGTGACAATGTCACCTTCAGGCGTGGGTATGCCGCCCATCGTGAATGTTGGCGGCGTGCCGACGCGCACACCCATCGGGTCCCTTGGTCCCATCATTACAACAGCAAGCCCCGTTGGAGACCGAACCCCTGTGCCCGTCCGGCCTCCATTGCCAGCGTATCCGAGCGCGATGGCCAAACGAAACGTGGAAGGTGATTGCGTCGTTCGCTTCAATCTGACGGCTCGAGGTCTGCCCTTTGATGTTACCGCTGAATGCACGCCCTCAGGTTTCGAATCGGAGGCCCGTCGGTCCGTCTCCAGGGCAGAGTTCCTCCCACAAATTATTGACGGACAAGCACAGGAATCGCGCGGTCTGACCTACCCGCTCGAATTCCGCCTTAATGAGGAGTGATAATCATTAAAACCCTGTAGTACATCGTTGACGCACCGTGTCGCTTGCACCCATATTCGGCACGAAACGTAACAGATTTACACTCGGACGACGCGCGAGCATAAAAAGCCTTATAAAGCGCGCGGAAGTCCTTGATCCGACCGGTCAATTCCGGTTGAAAGAGCTGAACCCCGCGGTCCCTGCGGACAGGAGAGGAATTATGGGATTTAAAGCTACCCTGAAAGGTGCCGTTCTTGCCGGCATGATGGCAGCATTTGGTGCCGGCGCCGCTATGGCGCAGGCGGCTTGTGAAGAGACTCAGTTTTCATCTAAGACCGGGGAAACCTATCTGAAGGCCGAACAGGCCGCGATGACGAACAAGGACTTCAATGCCGCGGCACAGGCTCTCGGCCAGCTGAAGGCGATGGAGCTCAATTGCTACGAGGAAGGCGCAGTTCTCAAACTGTCCGCCTATATCAACATCGAACGCGGAGATCGTCAGGGCGCCATTCGCGACCTGATGTCGGCGCTCGACAAGGGCTACATCCCGGCGAAAGACGCCGCGCAAACCTATTACAATATTGCCCAGATCTACCTGCAGGATGAGAACGTCGAGAAGTCGCTCGAATACATGCAGAAGTGGCAACAGGCTGGCGGCAAGCCAGACCGTCAGCAGAAGTGGCAGCTTGCTGTCCTCTACCAGCGCGTCGATGATTTCCGCACGGCCATCAAATGGACCGAAGAAGTCAAGCGTGATGACGGCAATAACTACAAGCAGGAAGTCTATGACCTGCTGATCTATCTCTACAACGCGGTAGACGACAAAGCGAAGCTCGCGGCGGTTCTGGAAGAAGTTCTGGTTCGCAACCCGACAGAACGGAAGTATTGGGACGCGATTGCCGGCAACTATTTTGCGGCCGATGAAGAGCGTAAAGCCTTTGAAGTGCAGAAGGCCATGTATCTGGCGGGCCTGCTGACAAAGGAAGACGAGATCATGCGGGTTGTGAACTTTTACAACCGCTTCAACGCGCCTTACCACGCCGCTCAAATTCTTGAGAAAGAAATGAATGCTGGCCGAGTGACGAAGTCTCTCAAAAACCTCGAATTGCTTGCGAACCTTTATCAGGTTGCTCGTGAGCACGAAAAGGCGATCCCGGTCATCCGCCAGGCAGCTGATGCTGGTGGTGGCGGTGCCATGCTCGAACGTCTCGGCCGGTCTTATGCTGACCTCCAGAAATGGGAAGAGACCGAAGACGCGCTCCAGCAAGCACTCAAAATGGGTGGCCTCAAGGATCGTGCGACGGCCTATGT
>NZ_DFME01000148.1:24233-25539 GCF_002375605.1 Hyphomonas sp. UBA3601
CGCCAGGCAGGTAACCGCGCAGGTCGCAGCTGGCTGCAGTTCATGGACTCTGAAGAAGCCACCGCTGATGCGCTGGTCTGTTTTGAAGTCCAGTCGGCTTATCTCAATGTCGAGAACGAAGCGAAGATTTGTAAGCGTCTCGCGGTTCTCGGTGAAGAGAATGTCCCGGAAAACTGCAAGACGGTGCCCGAGCGCCTTACGGCAGCTCAGGAAAAGTTCAACAACACACCGGAGTGCCGCGCACAGCGTTCTTAGGTGTTCGTTTGAGCCCAACGAAGAACCCCAGCCATCGCGCTGGGGTTTTTTGATTCAGGAATACGCGCTCAGTACGTCATCTACGGCGCGCTCAAGATCCTTGAGGGTGGCGACATGGCTCATGGTCGAGCAGTAGG
Organism: Hyphomonas sp. UBA3601; assembly: GCF_002375605.1. NCBI lineage: Bacteria > Pseudomonadati > Pseudomonadota > Alphaproteobacteria > Hyphomonadales > Hyphomonadaceae > Hyphomonas > Hyphomonas sp. UBA3601. The sequence goes on from NZ_DFME01000148.1 coordinate 24,626, forward strand.
GCCTGTAGCGCGGAATTTCACTATCCCCTGTGCCCCACGCAGCCAGCGGCTCTGGATTTAGCCAGATGGTGCGCTTGGCGCGCGAGGCGAAGCCTCGGAACAGATCTGTTCGTGGATCGTCATAGTTCGAACGGCCGTCGCCAAGAACGATGATGGTTGTTCGCCGATCGACCAGCGCTTCGTGATCTTTCTTCAAATCAGACCAGGCCTGGCCATAGTCAGTGGACCCCATGCCGGCCACACGGATGATAATATCCATCGCGTGCTCAAAGGGATTGTCTTCCAGAATATCGTCCACCTCGACCAGCTTGTTGGAAAAGGCAAAGGCATGCATGTCCGGAACGACGTCCTTCATGGACCATAACAACAACAGCAAAAAGCGAACATAGCGGGCCACGGAACCGGAAACGTCGCAAATCACGACGATCTTGGGCCGCTCCCGCTTCTTCTGGCGCCACACAACGTTGAATGGCACGCCATCAACGCCAGCATTTGCGCGCATGGTGCGGCGTATGTCGAGCTGGCCACGATTTTTCTTTCTCCGCCGGCGTGAGTGTTTCACAGCAAGCCGCTTGGCGATCCGTGCGACAAGCACTTTCATTCTCGCCATGTCGCTCAACTCAATAGCCGACAGCTTCTTGTTTTCCGCAAATTCATTGCGGAACTGTTCAGTCTCGCCCTTGCCGAAAATATCATAGCTTCGTTGGACCCGCTCGCGCGCCCGCTTGGTCAGTTCGCGTCGCATCTCGATCAGGCGTTCAGCTTCAGCTTCGCCTTCCTCGCTGCGCTCATCGAACGCCTGCATCATGCGTTCCTGCAGTTTCTCTCCCCCCATCTGCTTGAGCATTTGTTGGGCGTAGTAGGCGATCTGCGTTGAAAATCGGATATCGTCCGCATCGACTGCCTCGGCGGCG
>NZ_DFME01000148.1:25652-31508 GCF_002375605.1 Hyphomonas sp. UBA3601
GCGGCGATCGCGACCTCATCTCCGGAATCCATCAACTCGACAGGGTCAGGCTGGCCTGAGGGTGAGTCCCGTGATGCATCGCCGTCGGAGTCAGACTTGTCCGCACTCGAAAGATTTCGCTTGGCAAAAAAGGAATCGAACAACTCGTCAAACGTAATGGCCTCATCCGGAGATTTGGCCAGCGTGCACCGGAGGGAATCCTTCAGGAGGGTGCGGTCAGCATAGCCCGCGACGGATACAGCGCGTGCCGCGTCCAATGCCTCACCGGTTGATACCCGCACATTTGATGCGCGCAGGGCCCGAATGAAGCTGGTGATCTGACGGTCCATATCAGTTCCGGATCAGCGTGTGATCTGTCCCGCATAGGCAGGTTTGCCATTGGTCGCTTCACGGACAAGTTTTGGTACATCTCCGGACACGACGGCAATGTCGCTCTCATGCTTGAGCAATACATTCAGCGTGTCCTTGACGAAGCGCTCATCGAGGGCATTTGCGTGGAGCAACAGCAATGTTTTCGCCCAATCGACAGTCTCGGCAATCGAAGGCTGCTTCTTTATGTCCAGGTCTCGCACCGACTGAACGAAGCTGACCATCTGGTTGAGCAAGTTTTTCGAGATGCCTTCCACGCGCGCTTGCACAATGCGCTGCTCGCGCTTGTGGTCCGGGAAACCGATATGAAGGTGCAGGCAGCGCCGCTTCAAGGCATCTCCCAATTCGCGTACATTATTTGAAGTCAGAATAACTATCGGCGGAACATTGGCCTTGATCGTGCCGATCTCCGGTACGGTTACCTGGTAGTCTGACAGGACTTCGAGCAAAAAGGCTTCAAATTCCTCATCAGACTTGTCGATCTCGTCGACCAGGAGAACGCTGCCTGCGGACTGGCGCATGGCGGTCAGCAGGGGGCGAGCCTCGAGAAACTGTTCCGAAAAGAAAAGGTCTTCAAAGGAACCGAGTTTGGCCAGCGAGGATTCGAGCGATTTCTCATCGCCGACGACCTCGTTCAGCTTTTCCTTGAGCAACTGAGTGTAGAGGAGCTGCTTGCCATACTTCCACTCATACAGCGCTTTGCCTTCATCAAGGCCCTCATAGCATTGCAGGCGCAGCAGTGGCACGTCCAGCCAACGCGAAAGCGAGGCAGCGAGATCGGTTTTGCCGACGCCTGCAGGCCCTTCAATCAAGATCGGTTTGCGCAGGCCAAGTGCCAGGAAAACAGCAGTCGAGATCTGCTGAGTCGAAATGTAGCCGACGGATTCGAGGCCAGACGTGATCGCCTCAATCGACGTCATGGGCTCATAGCCGGTGGAGATTGTATTTGTCATCCCTGAAAGGGGTAGGGGCGCTGGCTGAAACTGGCAAGATGTATCGCTGGGGTAGGCATTCGGTCGTCTACGTAGTGTGCCGGATTATTTCAGCGGTCAGTATTGCGATAGATTGCGCCCTAGACACAGGAGGTTGGATGGTGAGCGACGTACAAAAACTGCAGGTTCGCGAAGCCGTGGGCGTGTTTGAATCCGAGGATGCCCTGCAAGCGGCCATCGACGACCTTCTGTCCCACGGGTTCAATCGAGCCGAGATATCGCTGCTCGCAGCAACAGATAGTGTGGAAAAGAAGCTTGGACACGCTTATCGGAGGGTCGCTGAAATCGAGGACGATTTTTCCACGCCCCGGATCGCCTATGTGGCAGAGGAGGATGTTGGCAACGCAGAGGGCGCGGTGATTGGCGGCCTCATCTACATTGGTGCGGTTGCAGGCCTCATTCCGGTTGTGGCGTCCGGTGGTGCTATGGCTGCTGCGCTCGCGGCATTGGTTCTCGGCGGCGGAAGCGGCGCCGCTATTGGCGCTGTGTTGGCAAAGCTGATTGGTAAAGAGCATGGCGAATATGTTGCCGATCAGATCAAGCACGGTGGCCTGACCCTCTGGGTTCGAACATGGAATGCGGGGGATGAGCGTCGCGCAGTGCAAATACTAAAGGCTCATTCGGGCAAGGATGTTCATCTGCACGGCCTTCCAGACCATGGCTATGCTCCAAAGGCGCCGGTGCTTACCGTTCGGGCGAGTGATCAACAAGATGAGACGATTGTCGACGACGGTAGCGGCGTTTTCTATGTATCAGGCAAGATATTCCCAGATCGTGCCGCCGCAGAATCGTACCTGGCGCGGCAGCTATATCTTGAGAAACTGTACCAATCCAGTCGATCGCTGGACATCGACCTCGACGCGGCAATGCTCGATCCCGCGTCTGTATTCCATTCGGTCGGTGACCTCATGCGGATACCCTGTTCGGACGAGATCAAGCTCGAACTGCTGCATCGCTGGGCCTATGATGTAAGGATGCTTGAAGTGGCCGATGATGAAGGCATGACAGGCCCCTCCAGGGCAGATCTCATGCAGGAAATAGAACGTGCCATTTTGAACTTGAAACCTGCTTGATTTCCGTTTGGGGAAGGTAGGCAAGTTGATCCTATAAGCGGACCTAATCCGCATTCTTATGGGGTAGGAAATGAGCATCACCGCGCTGGACAAGGACAAGATCAAGCAGAAGTACCGCGCCGAGCGTGACAAGCGGATCAGGCCCGAGGGAAACGCCCAGTACAAGCGACTGGCCGAATTCGAAGACCTGTCCGATGATCCCCATATGCCCGTGATCGAGCGGGCGCCTGTAACAGATCATGTGAAGTTTGCCTTTATTGGTGGTGGGTTTGCCGGCCTCGTTGTCGGCGCTCGGCTCAAACGGGCCGGTATTGATGATGTTCGAATTGTTGAAAAAGGCGGCGACGTCGGCGGCACCTGGTATTGGAACCGCTATCCGGGTGCGCAATGTGATACAGCGTCGATGATCTATATGCCCCTGCTCGAAGAGACAGGGCATATGCCCACCGAGAAATACGCCCATGCCCCGGAAATCCGAGACCACTGCAAACGCATCGCGTCGCAGTTCGATCTCTACGACAAGGCGCTATTCCATACCGAAGTAACGGCGCTGGAATGGAATGATGCCGCGAGTCACTGGCTGGTGCGCACCTCTCGCGGCGATGCATTCACGGCAAAATATGTGGGTATGGGGACCGGGCCGCTGCACGTCGCGAAACTGCCCGGCATCCCCGGTATTGAATCGTTCGGCGGAAAGGCGTTTCACACCAGTCGGTGGGACTACGACTATACCGGCGGCGATCCGTCCGGTGCTCATATGGACAAGCTTGCCGACAAGCGGGTCGCACTGATCGGGACGGGCGCCACATCGATCCAGTGCGTACCGCACCTGGCCAAGTCAGCGAAACAATTGCTGGTGTTCCAGCGTACACCATCCTCCGTGGACGTTCGGAACAATGCGCCTATTGACCCGGACTGGTTCAAGGAAGTCGCGGGGCCGGGCTGGCAACAGCGCTGGTACGACAATTTCGTGGAAAACCAGTCGCAGGGCTTGCCGGAGACAGATCTCGTAATGGACGGCTGGACCGAATTATCGCGCCGCATCCGCGAGAAAGTCATGGCGCTTCCCCCGAGTGAGTGGACGCCCCAGAACATGATGGTTGCCTTCGAAGATGCCGACTTTGAAAAGATGGAGGAAATCCGTAGCCGCGTGGATTCTATCGTCGAAGATTCCGAAACCGCAGGCAAGCTGAAAGCGTGGTACCGTCAACTCTGCAAACGTCCGTGCTTTCACGACTCCTATTTGCAAGCATTCAACGAGCCGGGCACGCAACTCGTCGACACAGACGGTCAGGGAGTTGAGCGGATAACCGAGACGGCTTTGGTCGCCAATGGTTTGGAGTATGAAGTCGATTGCATCATCTATGCGTCGGGCTTCGAGGTGGGGTCGACCTATACATCGCGCGCTGGCTTTGATCTTGTCGGTCGGGACGGGCAGACACTTTCGGCCTGTTGGCGTGACGGTATGCGCACGCTACATGGCAATCAGGTTCACGGGTTTCCAAACGCCTTCATTGTCCAGCCAAGTCAGGCAGCGAACCTGATCTCCAATGTGCCGCATAACATCGTGGACCATGCAAACACCATCTCCGCGATTGTGTCGCACACGGAGAAAAATGGATTTTCTGAAGTCGAGCCGACCGACACGGCTCAGGATGCCTGGGTCGACCTTGTGCTGAGTGGTTCTGGCATGATGATCGGATCCCCCGACTGTACGCCCGGTTACTACAACAATGAAGGCAAGGGCCTGACGGAACTGAACAAGTATGCGGTTGGGCATCCGGGCGGCCCGCGCGCTTATTTTGCACATATTTCCGCTTGGCGACAGAGTGGTGAGTTTGAAGGTGTGGAGTTTCGCTGACGCCTGCGAATGTCGAGAGGGGTTCGACACTATAAGGGGGACGCGCTAGGGAATTGCCCATGCCTGTCGCCCGGATTCTCTTTCCATTGCCGTTGCCCGAACCATTCGATTATGCGGTTCCGGACGGGCTCGACGTTCAGGAAGGCTCTTATGTCGCGGCGCCGCTCGGCAAGTATGAACGGCTGGGCGTTGTACTGGAGTTATTGCCAGACAGTGCAGGCGAAGGTCGGAAACTGAAAGACGTGGGTGGAGTCTATCCAACGCCACCCATGACGGCTGCCATGCGGGAATTCGTCCAATGGGCTGCGCGTTACACAGTTTCTCATCCGGGACATGTATTGGGTATGGCGCTGCGCTCGCGGGGGGGGCTTGAGCCGTCACCTACGGAGACGGTCTATCACCTAACCGGTGAGTCACCCCCACGTGTCACCGAAGCCCGCACCAAACTGATCGAGGCAGCCGAGCAGCTGGGCGCTCAGACTGCCTCGACGCTTGCCGAGGCAGCAGGCGTGTCGTCTGGCGTCGTGAAGGGACTGGCTGAAGCGGGCGTGTTGCGGGCTCGATCCATGCAGACAGATCTTCCGTTTGATGTGCCATCACCTGACTTGCCAGGCGCTACGCTGACAGACGAACAGTCTGAGGCTGCTGAAGCGTTGAAGCAGGCCGTGAGCGCGCGCGGCTTTTCTACCTTCCTGATTGATGGTGTCACCGGCTCGGGAAAAACCGAAGTCTATTTCGAGGCCATCGCAGAGTCTTTGCGAACGGACCTGGAGGCGCAGATACTGGTTCTATTGCCGGAAATTGCTCTGACGCAGGCCATTCTGTCTCGGTTCGAAGTGCGGTTTGGTGCCAAGCCGGCGCCTTGGCATTCCGGCTTGTCCGACAAGGAACGCCGCCGGACGTGGCGGGAAGTGGCGCATGGTCGTGCCCGCATTGTAATCGGGGCGCGATCCGCCCTGTTCCTGCCATTCCATAAGCTGAAACTCATCATCATCGATGAAGAACATGATGGCAGCTATAAACAGGAAGACGGAGTCACCTATCATGCGCGCGATATGGCGGTGATGCGCGCGAAGCTCGAAGAGGCAATTGTCGTGCTTGCCTCTGCGACGCCCGCGCTTGAGACAGTGGTGAACGCAGAGACAGGCCGGTATCACCGCCTGCAACTGTCCGCGCGTCCGGGTGCTGCACGATTGCCGGATGTTGATCTGGTTGACTTGCGCCGCGCGCCGCCAGAGCGAAATCACTGGCTGTCGCCTCACCTGATACATGCCATGCAGGAAACGCTGGCGGTGGGCGAACAAACTCTCTTGTTTCTCAACCGCCGGGGTTACGCCCCCCTGGTGCTCTGCAAGAGTTGCGGTGAACGTTTAAAGACACCCGGTACAGAGAACTGGCTGACCGAGCACCGTTATACGGGGCGTCTGGTGTGTCATGTTACCGGCTATTCCATTCCCAAGCCAAAGGCCTGTCCCCATTGCGGGGCCGCTGACTCGCTGATGGGGGTTGGGCCGGGCGTCGAGCGCGTGGCCGAAGAGGTCAGAACCCTGCTGCCGGACGC
>NZ_DFME01000148.1:31620-41686 GCF_002375605.1 Hyphomonas sp. UBA3601
GGTGAAATTGATGTCCTGATCGGCACGCAGATCGTGGCCAAGGGACACAATTTCCCAAATCTTACCCTGGTTGGTGTTGTAGATGCTGACAGCGGCATGAAGGGCGGAGACTTGCGCGCTGGTGAGCGGACCTACCAATTGCTCAGCCAGGTTGCGGGCAGGGCAGGGCGGGCCGAGCGCCCCGGGCGCGCACTGGTTCAGACTTATGCGCCCGACAATCCTGCCATGATGGCGCTGGCCGACAATAACCGTGACGGATTTTTGCAGATCGAGCGGGAAGTTCGCGCGGAACTTGGCCTCCCGCCATTTGGACGACTCGCCGCAATGATTCTGTCTGCGCCGTCTGCGCAGCAAGTGGATGAAATCGCGCTGCAAATCATACAGCAAGCGCCCAATGGTGAGGGCGTTGAGGTTTTCGGGCCAGCGCCCGCTCCAATCGCCGTGCTCAGGGGCCGTCACCGTCGGCGCTTTCTCGTGAAATCGCCCAAGAACATTGACCTTTCAGCCTATATGGCAGCATGGATCGCTCGGTTGAGGCTGCCAAATGCGGTGAGGATGTCAGTCGACATTGATCCTTACTCTTTCCTGTAAGCCCATGGTTTTGCAGTGAATGCCATTTCGCCGCATACATTGCGTCTTTGGCTCTGTTGTCAGGCTGAAAGACTGATGCTAAGCGGCGCACAGTTTGTATGGGCGCGTGCCGAAGGGTGCGGTGCCTTGCTTTGTATTTCCGGTCGATTTGGCCGACTCAACCACGGACGACAGAACCTTGGCTGCATCTAAAGTGACACAAGCGAGCGAAGCTGCCCGGCGCTATGCCAGCGCTCTGTTCGACCTTGCTCAGGACAAGGGTGAGCTCGCCAGTGTCCACAAGGATTTTCAGGCTTTTGCAAAGCTCCCGGGAGAGGCTAAAGACCTCGCCACACTGATGGCGTCTCCGGCCTTTTCTGCAGATGAAAAAGTTTCTGGCCTGTCGGCAATCATGAAAAAGGCCGGCTTCTCCGGACTTCTCGTGAATTTCGTGGGCGTAATGGCACGCAATGGCCGTTCTCAGGATATTCTGGGTGCCCAAATCGCCTTTGACGAATTGTATGCGAAACAGCGCGGCGTGAAGCGCGCCGTTGTTCGAACCGCAAAGGAAATGTCTGGTGCCGAGCGCCAGCGTATCGAATCTATCCTCGCAAAGGCCGTTGGCGGCGAGGTCGAATTGTCCAGTGAGGTTGATCCCTCGCTGATCGGCGGCATTCAGCTGCGCATCGGCTCTCAGCTCGTTGACGCAAGCCTTGCTGCCAAACTTGATCGCATGAACACCGCCATGAAGGGAGCATGAGTAGCTCGATGGACATCTCACCAGCAGAAATTTCGGGCATCCTGAAATCGCAGATCGAAAACTTTGGCGTTGAAGCTGAAGTTTCCGATGTCGGTCAGGTTCTGTCAGTTGGCGACGGTATCGCCCGCATCTACGGTCTCGACAGCGTACAGGCTGGCGAAATGGTTGAATTCGACGGCGGCATCAAAGGCATGGCGCTGAACCTTGAAAGCGACAATGTCGGCGTCGTGATTTTCGGCGACGACCGTTCGATCAAGGAAGGCGACACCGTCAAACGTCTCGACGAGATCGTGGCCGCGCCGGTAGGCAAAGGCCTGCTCGGTCGCGTCGTGAACCCGCTGGGTGAGCCAATCGACGGCAAGGGCCCGCTGACCGACGTTGCTGAGCGCGCACGTGTTGACGTAAAGGCCCCGGGCATCATCCCGCGCAAATCCGTTCACGAGCCCATGATGACGGGTATCAAGGCTATTGATGCCATGATCCCGGTTGGCCGCGGTCAGCGCGAACTCGTCATTGGTGATCGCCAGACCGGCAAGACCGCCGTGTGTATCGACACCATCCTGAACCAGAAGCCAACCAATGACGCCGCCAAGAGCGAAAGCGAAAAGCTGTTCTGTGTGTATGTCGCTATCGGTCAGAAGCGTTCTACCGTGGCCCAGGTCGTCAAGACACTCGAAGAGCGCGGCGCCCTCGACTACACGATCGTCGTCTCCGCAACGGCTTCCGAGCCGGCTCCGCTCCAGTACCTTGCACCCTTCACCGGCTGCGCCATGGGTGAGTGGTTCCGCGACAACGGCATGCATGCCCTGATCATTTATGATGACCTGTCCAAGCAGGCTGTGGCGTATCGCCAGATGTCCCTGCTGTTGCGTCGTCCTCCAGGTCGCGAAGCTTATCCGGGCGACGTGTTCTACCTTCACAGCCGCCTGCTTGAGCGCGCCGCCAAAATGGGCGATGCGGCTGGCAACGGCTCCCTGACGGCCCTGCCAATCATTGAAACCCAGGCCAACGACGTGTCGGCCTACATCCCGACGAACGTGATCTCGATCACCGATGGCCAGATCTTCCTTGAAACGGACCTATTCTATCAGGGTATCCGCCCAGCTGTGAACGTCGGCCTGTCGGTGTCCCGTGTGGGGTCGGCTGCTCAGACCAAGGCGATGAAGAAGGTCGCCGGTTCGATGAAGGGTGAACTCGCTCAGTATCGCGAAATGGCTGCCTTTGCGAAATTCGGCTCTGACCTCGACGCCGCAACTCAGCGCCTGCTGAACCGTGGTGCGCGTCTGACCGAGCTCCTGAAGCAGCCACAATACTCGCCGTTGCTGATGGAAGAACAGGTCTTCGTGATCTATGCCGGTACACGCGGCTATCTCGACAAGGTCGAGCTGAAAGACGTCACCCGGTACGAGAAAGAGCTGCTTGCTCACATTCGCGGTGCCAAGACGGATCTCTTGTCGAAAATTCGTGAGGAAAAAGCCCTCACGGACGACATCGAAGCCGGCATCAAAAAGACGCTCGACGACTTCACGGCGAAATTCGCCTGATATCACCCGCAGATTGAGAACGAAGAACCAGAAGGCCTGACATGCCCAGCTTGAAGGACCTCAAGAACCGGATCAGCAGCGTGAAATCCACGCGCAAGATCACGAAGGCCATGCAGATGGTCGCGGCAGCAAAGCTGAAGCGGGCGCAAGACGCCGCGACAGCTGCGCGGCCCTATGCCGAACGCATGGCCTCGGTTCTGGCCAACCTCTCAGCTTCGGCTGGCGCGGGCGGACCAAAACTCCTGACCGGAACCGGTGAGGACAAGACTCACCTGATCGTCGTTCTGACGGCGGAACGTGGCCTTGCCGGCGGCTTCAACACCTATGTCGTAAAGCTTGCCAAGCAAAAAATTGGTGAGCTGCGCGCCGAGGGTAAAACCGTGAAAATTCTCACGGTTGGCAAGAAGGGCCGCGAACAGCTGTCCCGCGAATATGGCGACCTCATCGTCAACCATATTGATTTGTCCGGCGTTAAGGGCGGGGACTTCTCGGAGTCCGCCATTAGCCTCGGAAAGTTGCTGACCCATGAATTCGAAGCAGGTGAGTTCGACGTCGCCACGTTGGTCTATTCCCAATTCGTAAACGTGCTCAGCCAGCTTCCGACGGCTCAACAATTGATCCCGGCGTCTGCGCCAGAGGATGCAGAAACGGTCGATCTCGGCAATGCACTCTATATCTATGAGCCATCCGAAGAAGCCATTCTCGAGACACTGTTGCCGCGCTACATCAACACGCAGATCCTGTCTGCGATACTGGAAAGCGCTGCCGGCGAACAAGCCAGCCGCATGACGGCGATGGACAATGCTACCAACAATGCCGGCGAGATGATCGACTCGCTGTCGATGGAATATAACCGCGCCCGCCAAGCCCAGATCACGAAGGAGTTGATTGAGATCATCTCCGGAGCTGAGGCACTCTAAATGGCCAAGACTGTATCCATATACCCGCTCCAAAGGAGACGACCCGCATGAGCACTCCCGCAAACGCTAAAGGCCGCGTGTCCCAGGTTATCGGTGCTGTTGTCGACGTCGAATTCGACGGCGAACTGCCCGCCATCCTCAACGCGCTCGAAACCGACAATAATGGCAACCGCCTGATGCTTGAGGTTGCCCAGCACCTCGGCCAGAACACGGTCCGCACCATCGCCATGGACTCCTCTGAGGGGCTCGTGCGCGGTCAGGCAGTTGCCGATACCGGCGCTCCAATCATGGTTCCCGTCGGCCCGGCCACACTCGGCCGCATCATGAACGTGATCGGTGAGCCGATCGACGAACGCGGCGCGGTAGATACAGACATGCGCCGCTCGATCCACGCAGAAGCGCCTGAATTCGTCGACCAATCGACCGAATCCGAAGTGCTCGTCACCGGTATCAAGGTCATCGACCTGCTCTGCCCATACGTGAAGGGCGGCAAGATTGGCCTGTTCGGCGGTGCCGGTGTGGGCAAGACGGTTCTGATCATGGAACTGATCAATAACATCGCGAAACTGTTCGGTGGCTACTCGGTGTTCGCCGGTGTCGGTGAACGGACCCGCGAAGGAAACGACCTGTACCACGAGATGATCGAATCCAAGGTTATCAACCTGGAAGGCGAGAGCCGGATCGCACTGGTCTACGGTCAGATGAACGAGCCTCCGGGCGCGCGTGCCCGTATCGCCCTCACGGGCCTCTGCCAGGCTGAATACTTCCGCGATGAAGAGGGCAAGGACGTTCTGTTCTTCGTCGACAACATCTTCCGCTTCACCCAGGCCGGCGCTGAGGTGTCCGCACTTCTGGGCCGTATCCCGTCCGCTGTGGGCTACCAGCCCACGCTGGCAACCGACATGGGTATGCTGCAGGAACGCATTACCTCGACGAACAAGGGGTCGATCACCTCGGTCCAGGCCGTGTACGTGCCGGCCGATGACCTTACCGACCCTGCGCCTGCCACATCGTTTGCCCACCTTGATGCGACCACGGTTCTCAACCGCGCGATCTCTGAAAAGGGCATCTACCCCGCTGTGGACCCGCTGGACTCCACCAGCCGTATCCTTGACCCGATGGTCGTCGGCGAAGACCACTACAACGTGGCGCGCGGCGTGCAGGAAATCCTGCAGCGCTACAAGGAACTGCAGGACATCATCGCCATCCTCGGCATGGACGAACTGTCGGAAGACGACAAACTGGCCGTGGCTCGCGCCCGTAAGGTTGAGCGCTTCCTGTCGCAGCCGTTCGATGTGGCTGAAATCTTCACCGGTTCGCCGGGCGTGCAGGTGAAACTCGAAGACACGATCACGGCATTCAAAGGCTTGATCGCGGGCGAGTATGACCACCTGCCAGAGCAGGCCTTCTACATGGTCGGCAATATCGATGAGGCGAAAGCCAAAGCTGAAAAGATGCTGGCTGACGCCTAAGCGATAACGGACAGGGACGAATGGCCAACAAACTCCACTTCTCACTCGTATCTCCCGCCAGAGAACTTTTCTCCGGCGAGGTGGATCACGTGATTGCCCCCGGCTCGGAAGGTGAGTTCGGCGTGCTTGCAAACCATGCTCCGTTCATGACCACGCTCAAGAATGGTGTTGTTCGTGTTCTGGAAGGCGACACTGTCAAGATGCGCATCTTTGTGCGTGGTGGTTTTGCCGATGTGACGGCCGAAGGCCTGACCATTCTGGCGGAAGAAGCCCGCATGCTGGACAAGCTGAAAGTCGAGGATGTCCAGAAGGAGCTCGACGAGACGCTTTTGAAAATCCAGTCGCTGGATAAGGGCGACAGCGCCAAGCTCGCATTGCAAGAGCACTACGATTATCTCGAAAGCCTCAAGGCGGCGATGGTTCACTAACCGAACCGACAGTTAGGCAAACAGGAACGCCGCCCTTTCGGGGCGGCGTTCTGCGTTTTGGGAGTGGTAGATCGTCTGATCAGCCCTGGGCTGGGCGTTCTTCCGGTAACTGCGTTGCGGCGTGTTGGAGAAACTTCGCCAACTTTTCAGCGGTCTCGGCCCCCTGAACGGCGATACGTCGATGCGCGATGTATGTCGGCACACCGCTTATGCCCATTTGCTGGAACAGGGCTTCTTCGTTGCGGACATTCTCGACGTCGGCATCGGTGGGCATCAATTCAGCGACAATGGATGGGTCGAGATTGATCTCACGCGCAATGTCGACCAGTACCTCGGTCTCTCCAATGTCACGTCCATCGGAGAAGTATGCCTTGAAAAGCGCTTCCTTGGCTTCTGCACCCTTCTGCTGACCCTGTGCCCAGCGCACAAGGCGGTGCGCATTGAAACTGTTCGGGCGGCGCGTGATCCGGTCGAACTGGTAAGGGATGCCTTCTTCCTGTCCGTATTGGATCAGGGCGTCACGCATGGTGTTGGCGCGATCCCTTCCGGAATCAGAGCCGAACTTCTCCTTCATATGCGCCTTGTAGTCGACGCCTTCGACAGGAATTGTCGGGTCCAGTTCAAAAGGACGGAAGATCAGTTCCACGTCCAGTTCCGGGACCAGTTTGATTGCGTCGTCCATCCTGCGCTTGCCAAGCCAACACCAGGGGCAAACCAGGTCCGATACCATTTCGATTACAAGTGTCATGCGACCAATCTAGGTATGCATCTGCCCAGACGCAAATAACGTGTCAGTCAGAACTCAGAACTTCCCGCGCAATTCGCAGGATTTCGCGAACAAGCAGGTCCAGGTCAGAGCGCCGGGTCCGGTGGTTTGTGATGTTCACGCGGATCGCCACGCGCCCATTTATCTTCGTGGTCGAAGGTGCGGCTATACCTTGCAGTTGCAGCTGGACGACAATCTCCGCGTTCAGCTCGTCCAATTCTGTATCGGACAGGTCTTCGCGCAGATATCGAAAGCAACAAATCTGCATTGAGACAGGAAGCAGCAACTCCAGTTCAGGTGTGGTCCGAACCAGTTCGCCCAGATAAGCGGCTTGGTCGCAGTTCTGAGTGATCAGCCTGCCAAGCTTGGCTTCACCATGCTCGGCGATCTGCGCCCAGACTTTAAGCGCCCGAAACCCGCGCGATAATTCTGGCCCGAGTTCAACCGGCCAAGTACCACCCGCGGCCAGCCCGCGGTCTGCTGATTTGAGATAATCCGGACGGTCTGAGAAAGTTTTCAAGTGCGTCTGGCCCGAGCGGATCAGGATGCAACCTGCATCGTAATTCACGTGAAGCCATTTATGAAAATCGAAAGCAATTGAGTCCGCACGCTCCAGCCCGTTCAGATGCGGACGCAACCGGTCGCTCAATATGCCGAGTGCACCGAATGCGCCATCAACATGGAACCACAGGTCTTCTGCTTCCGACATTTCCGCCAGCGCGGCGAGGTCGTCGACGGTACCTGCATTCACCGAGCCGCACGTGCCTGCGACCAGAAAGGGCTCGAATCCTGCTGCGCGATCTGCTGTTATCGCCTCCTGCAACGCCGAGACATCGATTTGATGTGCTGGCGTAACCGGGATCTTGCGCAATGCAGCGGTGCCTAGGCCGAGCAAGTCGAATGCCCGCGCAATGCAGGCATGGGCTTCACTGGATGTGTAGCCGACCAGTCTGTGTGTCCCCATGCCTTCGGCGCGACTGTGAAAGTCGAGATGGGCATCACGTGCGGCCTTCAGTGCAATGATGGTCGCCATTGATGTGCCTGAAACGATCAGGCCGCTCGCATCCTGCGGAAAAGAGAAGAGACGCTTGCACCAGTCTATCAGTTGGCGCTCCACCTCAATCGCACCATGATTGCGACCGCCAGTATTCGCGTTGATCGCCGCTGTGATAATATCTGCAACCAGATTGGACGGTGTGCCTGCCCCATGCACCCAGCCGAAGAAGCGCGGATGCGTGTTTCCGACACCATATGGCAGCAACTCCCGCATAATAGAGTCTACACTTTCCGGCGGCAGGCCGGTTTCCGAAAGACTGAAAGCGTCTTTCATATCCTCGGGAGGCGGCGTCCAGACTCTGCCTTCGCGCGTATGCTCCATCTTATCGACGGCAGTGTCGACCATGGCATGCAACCGCTTGCGAAAGGTATTCCAGTCAGATGGATCCAGGCTGTCTTCGGAAAATGGCGGCGGCGTTTGGTCATAAGAGGTCATACTCTTCGATCTCGCCTTTTTGCTGCGGAGACAACGGGGTCGGACAGGGGCGAGCGCATGCGTCGCACCTTGAAGGGGTCAAGGTGCGGAGGGCGCGCCTTCGTCCGGTCCAATCACGCCTTCGCGCTTTAGGGCTCTGAGGGCTGCACTCGCAAACCAAGTCTCACCAGATTCTGAAGGAGACGGGCGTGCATGTTTCATCTCGAACCCGAAGGGCAGGCTCATCGTGGAAGGAGGACCGTCTGGAACAAGCTCATGGTCAGCAAATAGCGAACTCTGTGTCGGCTCCGGTGCCATGGCGGACAGGGCGAAGCCAAATGCAACAAGGGCGCCCGCCCAGACGTTGGATTTGAACACGGCAAGCGCGGCTTGCTCACGGCTCGACTTCAGTCGCACTGACTGCCAGACGCCGTGAGCGAGGAATAACAACGCGGTCAGCGCGCCTATTCGACCGGCCTCATTCATGGCAGCTGCGAGGGCGATAAGCGCCGCTGCGCCGAGGTGGAAGCAGAAGCTGATCAGTACTGCCCGCTTGCCGAAGAGGCGCGCGGTGGACCGGACACCAATCAGGGCGTCGTCTTCACGATCCTGAAGCGCGTAGATGGTATCATAAGCGATCGTCCACAGTATCAGGCCAGCATACAGCACGATGACGGGAAAGCTGACATGGGATGCAACGGCCGCGCCAACCAGGACCCCCCAATTGAACGTCAGGCCCAACCAGGCTTGAGGCCACCAGGTCACGCGCTTCATATAGGGGTATGCGACGACCAGCGGTATCGATAGTAGCGCGACGAATTTTGCGTCCAATGGCAACAGGAGCCAGACAGTAAATCCGATCAGAAGTTGGGCTCCGAGAAAATAGTAGGCTTGTTTTAGCGTGACCGCGCCGGATGGAAGTGGTCGTAGTGCTGTGCGGCTCACGCTGGCGTCAAAGTTCCGATCCGTTATGTCGTTCCATGTGCAGCCTGCTCCACGCATGGCTACCGCGCCGAGCAGGAACAGGATCGCCCAGACGAGATCAAAAACATAAACGCCCGTAATCAATCGCTGGAATGCCAGACCAATCAAGCATGGCAGATAGAGCAACCAGATGCCCACCGGCCGGTCCCACCGGGCCAGCATGGCATAGGGTTGCCAGCCAAGCGGCAGGCCAGACAGCCATCCGGGCAGGGCACTATCGGCTGGAATCGTGCGTGTGTCGTCCATCGCAGCGGCTTATACCGAAATTCTGTGTTTCAAACAGCCACAGACAAGCACGAGGCGAATAGTGCCAGAAAATCCCTCTGGCGCTAACGCAGTCTGGTTCAGGCGATGAACACGGTCTTGCGGTTTACGAAGGCCTTGACGCCGTCAGCGGCCAGTTCTCGCCCATAGCCGGACTGTTTGATCCCCCCGAACGGCATCCGAGGATCAGATGAGACCATCGCGTTGACGAACGTGGCACCAGCCTCCAATTCGCTGACGGCCTGATCCATTTCGACTTTATCTTGCGTGAAAATGACTGATCCGAGTCCGAAAATACTGTGGTTTGCGCGGCCGATGGCCTCGTCCAGGTCATTCACTTTCCAGAGATTGGCGACTGGTCCGAACATTTCCTCGTCGGCTGACGGGCTGCCCTCTGGAGCGCCGATCACTATGCATGGATCAAACCAGTTTCCGGTATCGGGCAGGGTGTTGCCCGCATGGAAAACGGTGGCCCCAGCCTTGACCGACTTTTCGACCTGTTCGACGAGCTCATCGCGAATGGACGCGGTAGCAAGAGGTCCAATATGGGTCCCGTCCTCGGTTGGGTCGCCGACTTTGAGGTTTTTGAAGCGAGCCTCAAAGCCGCTCTTGAACGCGTCATAAACGTCGGCGTGGACGAAAAAACGCTTTGCGGCGATGCAGGACTGACCATTGTTCTGGGTCCGGGCTTTGACGGCTGTGTCGAGTGCTTTTTCGAGGTCAGCGGAGGGCATGACGATAAATGCGTCGGATCCACCAAGTTCGAGAAGGGAGGGCTTGATGGCCTTGCCCGCAGTTGCTGCAACCGCTCCACCTGCAGAGCCGGAGCCTGTGAGTGAAACGCCTTTTACGCGATCATCCTTGATAACACTTTCGACGTGTTTTGA